>JAUVHT010000112.1 GCA_030593155.1 Candidatus Bathyarchaeota archaeon | reverse complement strand
GCTCCGCAATGCCCCGGGAGACCCCGACATCCCTCCCTCCATCCCCCAGCGCCTGGGCCAACAGCCCCGGGCCTCGGACTCCGGCCGCCTCACCTCCACCCACCAGCGCCCCCCCTCGATCCAGGGACCGGACACCATATCATCGGCGCCGACATGGACCTCCACGAACCGCCGGCCGCTCCCCTCCATCCCAACGGGCGGCCCCATCCTCCTCACCACCCCGGGGAGCACGGCCTCCTCCAGCTCGAAGACCAACACGTGCCTGCTGGCCTCATCGCTCCAGACTGTGGACCGCATCACCCGGAAATCCGCCTTCCCGAGGAAACCCGAGATCGCCTTCACGGACTTGTACAGCTGCCCCCAGAGGATGTCCGGGACCTCAACATCCCCATCCTCCACCACCACGAACAGGAGGCTGGAATCCCGGCTCCGAACATCCTCCAGCAGCCGGTGGACCTCTACCGGGGCCTCCTCGGGAAAGAAGAATACCCGCCGGGGCTCCGCTAGGAAGGTCCGGGCGGCGGCGGTCAGCGTCCAGAAGGAGGTCTCGGACACCGCAGACGCCACGTTCCTCCCCTGATCCACCGGGTCGGGGATGATCAACGGATCCCCAAACCTCTCTCTAAGCGCATCCGGATCGGAGCCGCCTAGGGGGTCCAGCGCTTCCCCCCTCTCCCAGGCGGTCGCTCTCTCCAGCACCGCCTCGAAAGAACCTAGGTGGATGACGAGGAGCTCGCAGAGGTAGCCCGAGAATCCCCCCACCTTCACCTCGGCCCCGTAGACCCCCACCCCCTTCATGAACCTCTTCAGGAGCCTGACCTCGTCCCGCATCCCGGGGGTCAGCCGGTCCTTCACGAACTCCGTGTGGAGGGGCGTCCTGTCCGTGGCCGAGACCAGCCCCTCCCCGGGGTCGACCCGGAAGCAGGGGATGAACTCGACGCTGAACCCGTCCACGTCCGCCTTCACGTAGGGGTGCTCCGCATAAGCCTCCACCCAGCCCTCCCCCACGTAGCCCTTCACCACCTCTAGGACCTCTGGGAGCACCTTCCTCCCATAACCTCCATCGAGAACCACGAAGACGTCGATATCCAATTCCCCGGCGAGCCAAGTCCCCCGGGCGGCGGAACCATGGATCTCGGCCACGGCCCTGAAACCGGCGTCCACCAGCCTCTCGGTCAGCTCCCCCTCCACCCGGAGGCGGAAACTCCTGACCCTCTCCCGCTCTCCCCCGTCGGGCACGATCAGGCCTAGGACGCTGTCACGCAGGGCCCCCCAAGAGGCGTCTCTCCCCATCGTATCCTCCACTCGTGAATTATCTCTCCAAGGCATCTATAAGCTCGCCGCAAAGCCTCGATGGGCAGGACTGAACCGACCTGCCTCCAAACTCCATAAACTCGAGTCTTCGAATCCCGCAAGCGGGAAAACCCCTCGGGAGGACTCGAAAAAAAGTTACTCCTCAGCCTCGTGGATGATGGGCCTCACCGGAATCGGATCCACGACCCCCTCGTCGGCGACGAGCCTCCTCCTCAGCCTGTTCAGCGAACTCCTGTTCTCGTTCTTCCTCTCGAACTGCCAGAACCTGAGGCAGCGCCCGTTACTGCTGTAGCATCGGTTCTTCACCCGCCTGAGATGGGCTAGCCGGCCATGGAGGTCGTCGACGGTGTACCCCCCCTCGGCCCCGGGGAGGCTATCCGCTCCCGCCCTCCGCATCGTCGAGAGGGCCTTCACCATCCAGCGCTCCCCGTTCACGATGCTCCTGAAACTTTCACAGTCACCGGTGTAGGGGCAGAGCCCCGTGCGCTCATAAACGCCTTCCATCACATTCAGATCCCGAAATTCGAACTCCTTCAGCATAGAACCACCCCTAATAAAGGGATTATCGAAACCTATCCCCTTCTTCGATAGAGGAAAAAAGTAAAGTATCAAGGATACTTTCACAGAGAAGGGTTCTCAAGGATTCAGGCCGTTTTAAAGCCTCTCCCTTAAAAACACCCGATTTCCATCCAGACAACCGTCAGGGAGACGACTCAGCCAGGGTGGTGTAGACGGGCCCCCTCGGGGTCAGGACGCTCTTCTTCAGCCTCACATGCCTCGCCTCGAACTCACCGAAATAATCCCCCCGGTAATTCAGCACTTCCTCCACAAGCTGAGCCCGGTTCCTCCCAGAACGGACCCTCGCGATGGTGATGTGAGGCCTGAACCCACGCCCCTCTGGCCTGAAACCCATCCCCACGAGGCTGGGCTCAAGTATATTGAATATCCCTGCGAGCTCCTCAGCCCCCTTGGTCAAGCCCACCCAGACGACCCTGGGCCGCCCAAGGTTAGGGAAGACCCCAATGCCTTCGAGCTCCATGGAGAATGGGGCGAACTCCAACTCTGAGACGAGGCCCTTGACGTCTTCCAGGATCCCCTCGCCGACATCTCCCAGGAACCTCAGGGTCATGTGGATGTTCTCCCTCTCTACGGCCTTCAGATCTGCCCCGGTCCCCTTCAACCCCGCCTGGACGCGCCCAAGGGCGTCGAGGATGACGGCGTCCTCGACCTCCACTGCTATGAAGCAACGTACTCCCACTTCGGCACCCGACTACGCCTATAACCCATTCTAGAATATAATGTTGCCCAGGAGCGCTGGTCCGAGTCCACGAGGGCCCCCCAAGCGGATCCTAGTTCTTGATGGGTACCTCCCTCCTCAATCAAACATATTAACCCACGTCCTCTTCTAGGTGCAATGGACCCCCTGCCCTTCGCCCTGGTGGTGGCCTCGGCATTCTCCCACGCATCCTGGAACGTCCTGGCGAAGAGGGGCGAGGACAAGGAGTCCTTCATGTGGCTCATGACTTTCACCTCTTTCTTCACCCTCCTCCCCGTCTTCTGGTTCGTCCTCCCGGACTGGAGGCTCCCGGCTTCGGCCGTGCCATACTTGGTGGTGAGCGCCGTCGCCGAGACCCTCTACTTCGTCTCCCTGGGCCGGGCGTACGAGCTGGGGGACCTCTCGGTCGTCTATCCCCTGGCCCGGTCCTCGCCCTTGTTCCTGACCATCCTCGCCGTGGCCTTCCTGGGTGAGCGTATCTCTGCATGGGGGGCGGTCGGCATCCTCCTCATGCTCCTGGGCGTCTACACGATCCACCTCAGAAGCTTCTCCACAGACGACCTCCTCCTGCCCCTGAGGTCCCTCGGGGAGCGCGCCTCCCAGTTCGCCCTCCTCACAGCCCTCTGGACCACCGCTTACTCCCTCTCGGACAAGGTGGGGGTCACCAAGGTGAATCCTCTCATCTACGCCTTCTGGCTCGAGGCCTTCATTCTGGTGCCCATGACGATGGTGATCTTCTACAGGAGGGGCTGGGGCGCCATCGCCGGTGACTGGAAACAGTCGAAGGCCCAGGCCACCGTGGCGGGGTTCCTAATGAGGTTCGGCTACGTCCTGGTGCTGGTGGCCATGAGCCTCGTGCAGGTGAGCTACATCCTCGCCCTGAGGCAGCTGAGCGTGGTCCTGGGCGCCGCCGCCGGGGTGCTCCTCCTCGGGGAGAGATACGGCAGGGTGAGGCTACTGAGCTCCGGGATCATGTTCCTCGGGGTCTACATCCTCGTGGTCCTGGCCTGAGCCTGGAGAAGCAACACGACACTGGACGCCCCTAAGCCGGTTGAGGACGCCTCCCGGGGCGCTATCTACTTTTTTTTTGGGCCCGGGAGCTTTTCGAGGATCTCGTCAACCCTCCTCGGCTGGGTTATCAGGATGTCGACGATAAGGTTCGTCAGATTAAAGAGTATCAGGGCGGTCTC
>JAUVHT010000055.1 GCA_030593155.1 Candidatus Bathyarchaeota archaeon | reverse complement strand
GGTTGAGGACGCCTCCCGGGGCGCTATCTACTTTTTTTTTGGGCCCGGGAGCTTTTCGAGGATCTCGTCAACCCTCCTCGGCTGGGTTATCAGGATGTCGACGATAAGGTTCGTCAGATTAAAGAGTATCAGGGCGGTCTCCTCGTCGTCCCCGGGATCTATCTGGCCAGGGTTCACGGCCTCCTCCCCTATCATCCTGACCGAGTGGAGCGCCTGCTGGAATTTGGCGTCCAGCCCCCTGTTCTTCAGGTTCTCGATGTTGTCGATGATATCCTCGTTTTCCCCGAGGTGGGATATCAGCTTCTCCAGAGCTGACCTCAGCAGAGCCGTCGCCGACCTCGGGGATGCGTCTAGGATGCTCCTGGCTTCGAGGAACTCCTTCTTGGTCTCCTCGGGCATGTCTTCGAGGGGGAGGGGGGCTTTCCCCGAGACGGGGTAGATGATATTCCCGTCTATCCAGAGGGTGAAGTTGCTGCATTTCTCGCACGTGCTGACGGAGAGGACCGCTCCGGCGCTGCTCGTGCCCTTCTCTGAGTCATCCTCCAAGGTTACATCGTACCAGTGCTGGTGGGCGAACACCCCGCAGTGAGGGCAGTGATAGCCTTCTCCCTTGAACCCTGGCGGGACGTACTCAGATTTCATGTCGTAAGCTATTTTCTATTAATGACTTAATAAGCTACTCGCCCTCGTCGTGTCATCCGCCGTTCTCAGCTAAAAATTCGTAGGTATTGGGCGTTAACCGCCTTTTAATCGCCTTTTTCCTCTTCCATTGCTAATTACTGCCTATTCAAGATCATTTGTTGAGCCCCTCAAATGCCGTATGTGGCAATGAAGGTCTCACCTCCCCGAAGAAATTACAAAAACCTCTGTGAACACTAGTTATCTGCATCGTCCGGTTCAGCGTATTATGAACTCGATCTGGCTTTAAAAACGACCCTAGATGTGTGTCGTTCCAGCTACTTACACACTCCTAAATTAAACTGTATTCTTGATACAGATTGAAAACAAGGGGGAATAATCGTGCAGATTGAAGCCGAAATAGATCCTACAATGGTACAGGAGAAGAGCATCGAAGAGGTCGCCAGAGAGGCGGTCCCCAAGATCAGCATCCTAGGCGTAGGCGGAGGCGGCTCCAACATCGTCTCATGGATGAAGAAGGATGTCATCTCCGCCAGGACGATCGCCCTGAACAGCGACGCACAGCACCTCAGTGTATCCAAGGCCGACGACAAGATCCTCCTCGGGTACAAGACAACAAGGGGCCTCGGATGCGGGGGTTTCCCCGAGCAGGGCCTCAAGGCCGCCGAGGAGAGCGCAGTGGCTATCGAGAAGGCCGTCGAGGATTCGAGCCTCGTCTTCGTCATCACCACTCTGGGCGGCGGCACGGGCACGGGAGCCTCGCCTCTCGTCGCGAAGATCTCCAAGGAGATGGGGAACCTCACCCTCGGAGTCGTGACGATACCCTTCGACGTCGAAGGGACGAGGGTGGAGAAGGCCAGGGAAGGACTTCAGCAGCTCGCAGACGTCTGTGACTCAGTCATTGTCATCGACAACAACCGTCTGAGGAAGGTGGCGGGAGAGCTCCCTCTGAAGGAGGCGTTCGGGGTCGCCAACGAGAGCGTGGCCATCTTCATAAAACAGCTGTCGGAGACTCTTGCTAGGCCAGGGTACATGAACATGGACTTCGCAGACCTGAAGGCCATCATGAAAGGGGGAGGGGTGTGCGCTATCGGCTTCGGAGATGGCTCCGGGGATACCAAGGTCGAGGGCGCCATCGAGAAGGCCCTTAACTCGCAGCTCCTCGACATCGGAGACATTAAGAAGGCCAAGGGCGCGCTCATCCACATCGAGGGTGGAGAGGACATGACACTGGAGGACGTCAACAAGGCGGGGGAGCTGGTTCTGGACAGGGTCTCTCCGAGCGCCAGGGTGATATGGGGCGCCAGAGTCAACAGCGAACTCAGGGACAAAATATACGCAACCGTGGTCTTGGCAGGGGTGGATAGCCCGTTCCTGAGCAAGGTGTCCAAACCCAAGTCTGAGAAGAAAGAGACGCCCAAGCTGGTGGCGAAGAGGACAGACAAGAAGGGAAAGAAGACCCTCAAAGTCAAGCGGTCTCCGCCAGGCTGAGCATTCCAAAAATAGGGCAGTTACTCCTTTTCAAACTCTTTTTTTCTCGAATGTCCCAGGATGAACCATACCTTTCCTCGTTTCTTCATTATAAACTAGGTCCCACCTTGCGCCAATGCAAAATGATTTAGATACTGCTCAAACGTTCTATGTGATCCACGATGAGGCTGGTCTTCGACAATCCCTTCGAGGCGGAGGGATGCTGGTTCAAGGGGAACGTGCACACCCACACGACGAACTCAGACGGCCACATGACGCCGGAACAGATAGTCCTCCGATACCGGGAGGCTGGATACGACTTCCTCTCCATCACCGATCATGGTGTTCTGACGGACACCAGAGAACTATCCAGACCCGACCTCCTCATGATCCCGGGGGAGGAGATCTGCGCGGGCTCCTCCGAGAGAGGGAGATTCAATCACATCGTAGGCCTCAACATCGATGGAGAAATACCTGTCAAGGACTTCCAGAGGTGGGAGAGCCCCCAAAGGGTCATCGACCTCATCGGGGAGCTGGGAGGCTTCGCCATCCTCGCCCACCCCTACTGGTCCGAACTGAACATAAACGACATGACCAAGCTCAGGGGCTACATCGGCGTCGAGGTCTACAACGCCACGTGCGACCTCACCATCGGGAGGGGTCACTCCAACGTCCACTGGGACGACCTCTTAGCCATCGGCCGTCGCCTCCTGGGATTCGCAGTGGACGACGCCCACTGCCTCGTTAAGCCTCTCCTCCCCCTCGATCTATGCGAGGCCTGGATTAGTGTGAAGGCCCGCGACCTGACGGCGGAGAGCATCATGAATGGTATAAGAGATGGTTATTTCTATTCCAGCAACGGCCCCGAGATCCGGGGAATCGATGTCAGCAAGAGAGAGGTCAGAGTCTCTTCCTCCTCAGTAAAGTCCATAGCCTTCGTCTCCAACGGGGGTCACGGGGAGAACAACACTGTCGAGGAGGGCTCATTGGAAGAAGCCGTCTACGCGGTGACGGGCTCCGAGGCCTATGTCAGGATCGAGATCACGGATCGGAGAGGCAGGAAAGCCTGGTCGAACCCGGTCTACGTGGATCCCTGACTTCGACCCTAGACGGAGGCTTTTCGGCTTCGGACATCAACCGATTTAAATCAAAGGCCCTTGTCTTTGAATGGATGCGTTATGGTGGCGGAGGCCGGGGGATGAGGATAGGCGGCATCGTCGACATGTCCACCATAGACTGGTACGGCAACGTCTCCCTGGTCGTCTTCTTCGCGGGCTGCAACTTCCGCTGCCCCTACTGCCAGAACTCGAGCCTCCTCCCCCTCGACTCGGGCCAGAAGGTCGACACCGAGTATCTAAGACGGCGAATAGAAGTTGGCAGAGACCTTCTTGACGCCATTGTCATCACCGGGGGTGAACCCCTTCTCCAGCCCAAAGGGATAGAGGAGGTCGCAGGTATCGCCAGAGATCTAGGCCTGAAACTCTTACTCGACACGAACGGAAGCCGGCCCAACGTCGTCCGAAAACTCCTCGAGGCAGGGCTGATCGACCGGGTGGCCCTCGACGTCAAGGCTCCTTTCACACCGGAAGATTACACAAGAGTCACTGGCCCAATGGGAGGGACGCTGTACCGAGAGGTCGAGAAGACGCTGGAGATCTGCAACGACTCTGGGGTCGAGATAGAGGCCAGGACCACAGTCGCCCCGGGAGTCTCGGATGAGCCGGAATTCATAGAGAGGATCGCATCAGCGATCAAAGGGAGATGCGATACATACTATCTCCAGCAGTTCGACAACACGGGAGATGTCCTTGACCAAGAGTTAAAAGCCAAGGATCCCCCCAGCAGGGAGAGGATGATAGAGCTGGCCGAGGTAGCCCTCGCAGCCGGCCTGAAAAACGTGAGCATCAAGACAAGGAAGATGGGGCTAGAAAGGGTGAGTTGAGAGATGCCGAAGAGAAGACTGGTTCTAATCACGGGGATGCCAGGATCGGGGAAGACCACTCTCGCAGGCATGTTCAGGGATCGAAGCTACCGTGTCCTGACCATGGGCGACGTGATCCGGGACCTGGCCCACAAACAGGGCATCGAACCCACGCCCGCCAATCTGGGACGCCTCGCCGGGGAGATCAGGGCGGAGGGGGGGCCGGCTGCCGTTGCGGATAAATGCGTGGCGAAGTTCATCACCCTCTCCGATGAGAAGATCGTGGTGGACGGAATCCGGAGCATGGAGGAGGTGGACGTCTTTTCAGCCTCTTTTTGCGTCGATCTGGTGGCTGTATTCGCCTCTCCGGAGACCCGGTATCAACGGTTGAGGGACAGGCACAGGACAGATGATCCAGTGGACTGGAAGGCGTTCCGGGCAAGGGACGAGCGGGAGCTCGGGTTCAGCCTCAGCAGGGCCATAGCCCTAGCTGATCACATGGTCGTGAACGAGAGAGGCTTAGACGACCTGGCCCAGGAGTTCAGGAAGCTGTTATCGAGGCTCGAAAGGGGATAGCCTGTGAAAGGAACTGTAAGGGCCACCGTCAACCCCACGGAGAGCATGGAGAAGGTAGCAAGGGCCGTCAGAAACATGCTGGGTGATATCGAGCTCCTAGAATCGGAGAAGGGCGACCTCATGATCCTCGAAGGGCGTCTCGATCGAATCGAAGATTTGGCCCCGCTGAGATCCGCCTTCGCGAAAATGAGGATCAGGAACGCCGCCCGTTCCTTCTTCAAGAGGACAGCCCAGGAGGACCTCCTCTCCTTCGGGCTGAGCAAGCAGGCGGCCTACGCGGGTCATGCCTCCTTTCACAGCTCCGGGGAGTCGTCACTCGGACCCATCCAGATTACGATAAATGGGGATGTAGACTCCGTGATCGACTACCTCTGCAACAAGGGTGGATGACGGGTGTTTTGGATTCATGCGTTGAGAATGTGAGCCCTCTGCTAGGTTTGATCGTTCAGCGTGTTTTCGGTATGAGTGTGTGTAATGTGGAGATTTTTTATGAGGTCTTACGGATTGTAATGTGGAAATTACCTAATTATGCAACAAATCACATAAAATATGTAACCCCAATCATTTCTATTTACAGTATATATTTTTACATGATCGATCCGAAAAGGGATAAATATATAATCCCCACCTTGGATGAACGGATTTACTAGGTGAAATCATTTGGATAGTTATATTGAAAGTGTTTACAACAAGGTCGTAGAGAAGGATCCACTTCAGAAGGTTTTCCACCAGGCTGTCTACGAAGTCTTGGAGAACGTCGAGCCTGCGATCAAGAAGTTCCCGAAGTACAAGGAGCACAAGATCCTTGAGAGGATGGTTGAGCCCGAGCGGATCGTACAGTTCCGTGTCCCCTGGAAGGACAAGGATGGCGAGATCCAGATCAACAGAGGCTACAGGATCCAGTACAACTCCGCCATAGGCCCCTACAAGGGCGGCTTCAGGTTCCACCCCACAGTTGTCCTGGGAATGATGAAGTTCCTGGGCTTCGAGCAGACCTTCAAGAACAGCCTGACCGGCCTCCCCATGGGCGGCGGCAAAGGTGGCTCCGACTTTGACCCTAAGGGAAAGACCGATGGTGAGGTCGAATCGTTCTGCACCAACTTCATGATGGAGATGTACAGGCACATCGGCCAGTTCGTCGACGTCCCCGCCGGAGACATCGGCGTCGGCGCCCGGGAGATCGGCTACATGTACGGCGCATACAGGAAGATCACAAACATCCACGGGACCTGCGTCCTGACCGGCAAGGGTAGGATGTACGGCGGTTCC
>JAUVHT010000043.1 GCA_030593155.1 Candidatus Bathyarchaeota archaeon | reverse complement strand
GCAGCCAGATTTTTCTTGTTTGACATTGACTGGAAATGAAAAGTCTGTCGAAAAGAAAATGTTGTGGGGATTTCAGGGGCTAGGCTTTGTATACTGTCAAGCCGCCGAGGAAGGTTCTCAGCACCTCGGTGTCCTTTATGTCGTCCACCGGGCATGCGAGGATGTCCCTGTCGATGATGATCATGTCCGCTAGCTTCCCGGGCTCGATGCTCCCCTTGAGGTCCTCCTCGAAGGTGTGGTAGGCCCCGTTGATGGTGTAGAGCCTTATGGCCTCCTCCCGCGTGATGCTCTGCTGGGTCCCCATCTGGGTGCCCTTCACCTCGGTCCTCCTGGCTATCGACGCCCAGAGGCTTGGGAAAGGCATGTACGGGGTCACCGGAGAGTCCGTCCCTGAGGCAACGAGGATGCCGTTGTCTATCCAGGCTCGGTGCGGTTTCAGCCATTTGGACCTTTCGTCTCCGACGTTCTCGTGGTAGCTCTCCCCCAGGTAGTATAGGAAGCTGGGCTGGGAGGCGACGACTATTCCCAGGCGCTTGCATGTCTCGAAGTTCTCCTCGCTGGGCTGGTAGGCGTGGATGAGGGCGAACCTCCTTCCCTTGATGGGCCGGATCTTGTCTGTCTCCTCGAAGGCTTTGAGGACTATGTCCATCGCCTTTCCTCCTGCACAGTGGACCCCTACCATCATGCCGGTCAGGTTGCCTGCGTCCACCATCTTCTGAAGCTCTTCCTCAAGCATCGTCAGGATGCCAAAGTTATCGGGCTCGTCCTCGTAGTGCTCCCGGAGGAGGGCGGTGCGGCCTCCGATCCCGCCGTCGATGAGCAGCTTCAACCCCAGGAACTTCAGGAGATCGTCCCCGTATCCGGTGACCATGGGGAAGTTCTTTATGCGCTCCACGCTCTCATCGACGGACTCTTCGCGAGAACGTAGTTTCCCCCTCAGCATCATTGCCACCCTCACGGTCAGGTCGCCTTCCTCCTTGACCTTCTGGTAGGCTCTCATCTCGAGGGGCTCGATGCCCGCCTCGATGACGCTGGTGATCCCCATCTCGCTGAAGGCATTGGACGCTAGCCTGATGTCTCTGGCGATGCTGTCAAGGTTCAGGGCAGGGATGTGCTTCTTGACCATGATGTACGCGGGGGGCTCTTGCAGGATACCCGTCGGCTCTCCGTTCTCGTCTCTCACGATGTTACCGCCTACGGGCTGGGGGGTGTCCTTGCTAACGCCTGCGATCTCCAGTGCTCTACTGTTCACTACGCAGACATGGCCGCAGGTCCTGGTGAGACAGACCGGGTTGTCGGGAGCGGCCTCATCCAGATCCCATCTCGTGGGATCCCTGTGCTCGGCGAGCTTGGCCTGGTCCCAGCCCCGCCCCTGGATCCACTCTCCGGGCTTCGCTTCCGCAGCCTTCTCCTTCACCGCGGCCATGATGTCTGCTATCGAGCTCATCGGAGGCGTCCTGCAGTTGATCTGGGACAGGGTGGTGCCGCTGCTCACCATGTGCAGGTGCGAGTCGATTAGGCCGGGGAGGACCATCTTTCCTTTTAGGTCTATGATCTCTGTGGCTTCCCCTCTCCACGTTCTCATATCCTGATCTGTGCCAACGGCGACGAATTTTCCGTCCTTGACCGCGACGGCCTCGGCGATGCTGAACTCATCGCCTACGGTGATGATCTTGCCATTCATCAGCACGAGATCGGCCTTTGCGTGTTCTTCCATGACCATTAGAACTGCCTCATAACAACTAGGTGGACCCGATATAACGTTTTCATAGTGTGGCCTCACCAGGTCAGAAAGGTGATCTCCTTGACCAGGAGATCCGGGACCAGGCGCCGCCCCTCCTTCACAAGCCTCACGAAGCCGAGGCTCTCCAGGGTCTTCAGATCGTTGTAGACGTTCTTGACGTCTCTATTAATCGTGGTGGCCAGCTCGTTGATGGAGTCCGCCCTATACCTTGAGATCTGATCCATGAGCTCTAATCTTCGGGGGGTAAGCTTCGAGATTTCATCTTTACTCAGCTCCAGGATGTCCTCTGTGAAGTAGTCGAAGTCCTCTCCCTCGCTATATGCCCTGAGGGCATGCACCATCCCCATCCAATCCACGTAGTCCTCGAAGGCCTCCCTATCGATCTGTCCCTCGGCGAACCTATCGGGGATGTCGTCCATGTTTCCCCCGTATTTTGCCTCGAGATCCGCCACTCGGTGCCTCACTTCGCCCAAGGGGATCCTCCTGACAATTCTTAGTTGCATGGTTGAACCCTTTCATTGGTGTCTATACCAAAAAAGCCTTATAACCTCTTCTCGGGATAACCGGGGTGTGAATTATAATGCAGGTACCCATCAAGAAGATCAATGACCTCGTCTGGGAAGTGCCTGTGGAGTACAACAGGCACATGCGAGTCCCTGCCAGGATATACGCAGACGAGACGCTCCTCGCCCAGATGAAAAGGGAGGAGACGTTACACCAGGGGATAAACATCACGCAGCTTCCCGGCATCCAGAAGTATGGTATCATCCTCCCCGACGGCCACCAGGGTTACGGCTTCCCCATCGGCGGAGTCGCCGCCTTCGACGCCGAGGAGGGCATCATAACCCCCGGCGGCGTCGGATACGACATCAACTGCGGAGTCCGCCTAATGCGAACAGACTTGACTTATGAGGAGGTGAAGCCCAAGGCCCGGGAGCTCATAGAACGCATCTTCAAACTCGTCCCGTGCGGCGTCGGCGTGGGCAGCAAGATTAGGCTCTCGACCCAGGAGCTGGATAACGCTGTGATGGAGGGCGTCGATTGGGCCATAGGCCGGGGATTCGGATGGGCCGGCGACTCCGAGCACATAGAGGAGGGGGGCTGCATGAAGGAAGCCAATCCTGACAAGGTCTCTGCCAGGGCTAAGAAGCGGGGATCTAGCCAGTTTGGAACTCTTGGGGCTGGTAATCACTTCATGGAGATCGCCAGGGTTAAAGAGGTGTTCGACGAGGGCACGGCCAAGACCTTCGGGATCACTGGGCCCAACCAGATCGTTGCATGGATCCACACGGGGTCGAGGGGGTATGGCCACCAGATAGCTTCCGACTACATTCGGGTGATGGACAGGGCTGTGAGGAAGTATAACATCCGGATCCCGGCGAGGGAGCTGGGCTGTGCGCCCTTGAAGAGTCGGGAGGCCGAGGACTACTACGAGGCGATGTCGTGCGCCATCAACTGGGCGTTCATCAACCGGCACGTCATCATGCATCGCGTGCGGCAGGCCTTCGAGGAGACCTTCAGGAGGTCTGCGGAGGACATGGGTATGAAGCTGGTCTACGGCATGACCCATAACACGGCCAAGAAGGAGGAGCACAAGGTGAACGGTAAGCGTGTGAAGACTGTGGTTCACCGGAAGGGGGCTGCAAGGGCTTTCGGGCCCGGCCGGGCTGATCTGCCAGAGGATTACAGGGCGACGGGGCAGCCCGTGCTTTTGGTGGGGACCATGGGGACTGCCAGCTATCTCCTGGTGGGCACGGATAGGAGTGAGGAGCTCTCATTCGCTAGCACCGCTCACGGCGCGGGGAGGGTCATGTCGAGGACGGGGGCTCGGAAGCGTTTCCAAGCGAAGAATATCGTGTCCCAGCTGAAGAGGAAGGGCATCGTTGTCAGGGCGGCCAGCGGCAGGATAGTGGAGGAGGAGAGCCCTGAAAGTTATAAGGACGTCCACAGGGTGGTCGAGGTGAGTCACCGCCTGGGCATCGGAAGGAGGGTCATGATGTCTGTGCCAATCGCCGTGGCTAAGGGATAGCTTCCTTTTTTATCCTCTTTTTATTTGTGTTGAACTCGTCTGGGTTATTTCCTCTAGTTTGTATGCCCTGTCTATGGTGATCTCGGCGATATCGGCTGCGTGGTGGCTGATGTTCTTGATGCTCTCTCGCATTGTGATGACCTGGGAGAGGGAGGCCGTGTCGCTGGGTTTTTCGAATCGGGGGAGGGGGGTGATCTCTTTGAATAGTTCCCTTATGTTCTTCTGTCTGTCGATGATCTCGTTTGTCTGATCTATGTTCTTGGTCAGGAAGCCGTTTACTGCCTCGTCGTAGGAGGTGAAGGCTATCTTGGCGGCCTCGATGAGGGTGGAGAGCACGTTTTCCGGTATCTCCATTTTGTTTTCGATGAGGGCTATGACGCTGTTGGCGATGTTGGTGGTGTGGTCGGCTATCCTTTCGATCCGGTGGACGAGGGTCTGGTAGTCCAGGCAGTCGAGGGGGTCCAGGCCCAGCTGTTTGCCTAGGGTAGGGTTGATGGCGGCGCCTCGGATGAGCCTGAGGAGGAAGTATGTCAGCTGGTCGACGTCATCCTCTAGGGAGACTACGGATCTCGCCAGGTCTGTGTCCCAGTTCTCTGTGGCTTTGAGTATGTCCCGGCACATGGAGTATGTGATGATGTGAATCCTCTCTATGCCTGAGACCACGGAGGCCTTGGACTCGTCTATGAGGGTCTGGAGGACGATGCTGCTGGCCTCCGACTCCATGATCATCATGTAGAGGGTGCCGACGATCTTGCGGATCGCCCTCTGCTGGTCGGCTGTGAAGATCTTGGCGGATGACAGCTTGATGGTGTTGTACCCGTCGAGGTATGATCCTATAATGCGTCTGACGATGGATTCATCGCTCTCGTCGGCCTCCACGCACAGGTGGATCTCCCTTTTCGTCTCTTTGGGGGTCGTGGTGGGGTGGATGATCAGGCAGCCGTCGCTCTGGATGTCCATCGAGACCATGTCTCCCCGGCCTAAGGCGTTCATCTTCAGCCAGGGTTTGGGGATGGAGACCACCATGGAGGACTTCCCGAGGGCCATGATCTTCCTCTGTTCCATCGTATGTCTCCATGGATGTATAGGGGGGTTATACTTATATTTTCTATGTTGATTAAGACGTTCGTGGGTGGTGTTCGTATCGGTATATATGACTATATAGCGTATTAGAGATATTGCTGAAATGTATATATCTTTGTTTGGGGGATTTTCTGGTAAGGAGGGATATGTTTAAAATACAAGTGTCTGAAGTGTGGGGCGTTTGACTGGGATGTAGAGCCCCTGAGGAAGTATTTGGAAGCGCAGGCAGTCAGAGAGTGACTTTTTCCAAGCTACAGAGCGGTGGGTTGGATGAGGTGAGGCATGTTTGAAGTTCAGGTGTAATAAGTGTGGGGCGGAGTTCGAGGCGAGGTTGGTGGCTCAGTGCCCCAATTGCGGCGAGTCCCTGGACGTCCAGCCCGTTTACGCCTCTAAATTGTCGAAGCCGTAGGCGTCTCGGGCGCGGTGTTGGTTGGATCGGTGCCTGGGGCGTGCGCGTTGGCTCCTTCCTCTTTTTTGGGGGGTCGTTGGGTTCGTGTTTACTTGTGAATAGGTATTTATCTGGGGGTTTCTACTCGTTTTTTGGTTACGATGTCCGGTGACGGCGATGGGGGGCGGTTGAGGCCTTTCCTGTGGTTCACGTTGTATGAGCTTCTCGTTTTGGGGGCGGCCTCCGGGGCTGTGAGGATTTCCACGGTTAGGCTGGCGGGGTTGTTGGATTGTTCTCAGCAGTCGGCGTCCCGGCATCTCAGGCTTTTGGAGGAGATGGGTCTGGTGTCTCGCCGGTTGGGGGTTGATGGGAGTTTGATCGGGATCACGGGGGAGGGTCTTGAGGCGCTCTCCGAGGTCTATTACGGGATGAGGGGTTGGATCGAGGGGGGTGGGGAGGAGGTGTTGGTGTTCGAGGGTTCGGTCTTCAGTGGGATGTCTCAGGGGGGGTATTATGTCTCTCAGCCTTTCTATCGGGAGCAACTGAGGGAGATGTTGGGGTTCGATCCGTATCTGGGGACTTTGAATCTCAGGTTGAGGGAGGGGTTTCTGGAGCAGAGGCGGGTGTTGGAGGGGTGGCCTGCGTTCAGGATCGAGGGTTTCCGGGGGGAGGATAGGGCTTTCGGGGGGGGTCGGTGTTATCCTCTGTTGGTGAATGATGAGGTTGAGGGGGCGTTGGTGGTGGCGGATAGGACGTCGTATGATCGGTCAGTGATGGAGGTGATCGCGCCCGTGAGTCTGCGGGAGAGGTTTGGGCTGGAGGATGGGGACATGGTGAGGTTGACCATTCGGTCTTCTGGGCGTGGGTCTCCGGGGGCGGGTGGCTGAGCGTCGTCTCGTCGATTTCGGGGCCTGTAGTTAGTTGTGGGTGGTCTGGCCCCCTTCCCCCTGTATTTTGAAGCGTGGTTTTCAGGGTCCTTTCGTGTTTTTAGTTTGTTCTGGGGTTTTTCGAGGTTATTTTTTTTGCTTTTTTCCTATTTTTTTGTAGAATTTTGTATTTAATTGTAGTTGAAATGGTGGTGGATGGCTTTGGGGTAGTTGGCTATGGGGAGGGGGGGTGGCTGTCAGTATGTGGTTCTCAGGTCTTCTACGATTTTTCTCTTGATTTTGGAGCTGCTGTCGAGGTCGGATTGGCCGAATCTGCCTATTCTGACCACCTTGATTGGGAGGTTTTTTTCCTTGATGGCTTTTTTGGCCATTCTTTCTATGGTGTCTTGGTCGTGGCCGACGGCGATGATGTCGGGTTTTACTTTTTCGATGACGGTGGCCATGTCCATGTTTTCGTAGCCTAGGAGGGCTTGGTCTACGACTTTGAGGGCTTCGATGAGGGCTCGGCGTTGGTTTTCTGGGAAGACTGGGGGTTTGCCTTTGAGGCGTTTGACGGTTTCGTCTCTGGCGATGATGACTACGAGTTTGGCGTTGGGTCCTCCGTGGCTTTTTGCTTCTTCGAGGAGGCGGATGTGGCCGTAGTGGATGAGGTCGAAGGCTCCGGATGTGAGGACTGTTTTGGGCATGGTTTACCAC
>JAUVHT010000154.1 GCA_030593155.1 Candidatus Bathyarchaeota archaeon | reverse complement strand
GTACCTTGTTTTATAAATTTAGATATTAATCTGTTAAGCCAGTAACCGTTATCCAAGAAAATAAAATTTTCTTCCCCTGTATAACAGTGAGGGCAGATGGTCTCACCATATCCGAATGACATTAAATACAAGCGTTTACCGCATTTTATACAGTTGAAACTACCTGATAACCAGCGGTCAAATCTCTCAAACAATGAGTACCAACGAGTTCGACTTTCTCTCTGTGTGTTAAGTGGTTTATGAATTACTAATCTATTATTAGGAAATATATATGAAAGTTTGAGGGGTGAAAACTTCACTTCGTAACTTTCCTTCAAAAAAAGATAAATGTTAGTATCGCGAATTGAATGTTGCGCGTATGTGGTTCACACTTTTTTGAAGAATCGTAGAGATTGTTAAGTCTTTTAATCTTAGAGTGTATCTGATTCTCCCATACGCGCACCCAAGATACGCCCATATAATTTGCATTCAAGGAATTATGTTGCCCATCTACGGCTCGCGCGCCAGAAAAATAAAATCAAACCCATTAATTTACAACTCATTGATAAGTGGGTTTCACCGGGCCCACCAATCTCCAAGAATATACTTTGATAGCGCTCTGCACTCGTTCTACCGTTCGTTTCTGCCCAGCGTATCCGGAATCGTCATCAGCAGCGGGATCACAACCAGGACTTCCAACACGACGGGATTAGCAGGACCTCCCTCATGAAACCGTACTGCCAGAGGACGCCACCCAGGATGGTGGCCGGGATCGTTGCGATGCCTATGAGGCCCTCCACCCCGAACCAGCGCGCGCGCGACGTTGTTTTTATTTATTTTACAATAAACACTAAAAAATAACCCCTTTTGATATATTGGAAGGTGTTGTTGGTTTAATACCATATCCGGACGCTCTCGTGGAGATGCGTGGAGGAATTTTTTTTAATTTGGAAGCAGAACGAGCTGCTGTATTCAGGGTTCTGGAGTTACCCTCACTCCGATGGTGATGCCATTTTCTTTATAGTCACCTTCTCCCCTTTCCCTATGCTAAGTAGCTTCTGGGCGTTGCCTTGGTTGACTGCGAACTCCAAGTAGCCACCGCCTGCAACCAGCATGAGCAGCTCCCCTTCGGAGACCGCGGAGAACCTGCGGACATATGGCAGCTCGTGCTCGGCTCCGGAAATTGTGGCCCTTAAAAAGGCTCCATCCCTGGCTCCGAGCCTTTCCAAGACCTCGTGTGTCACGTTGGTCACGAGGTTCCCGAAGCCGTCGACGTGGATCACCGTTGCCTCCACTTCATTTCCTGAGACCACGGGACTGTAACTTTCGAGATTAATGTACTCGTGGATCTCGACGCCCATTTTATCCGGGGAGACTCCCCTGGACAGCAGGGCCCCAGTGGGGCCGAACGTGTCCCTGCCGTCGAAGACGTCGGATATCTTCTCGGGCAGGAGTTCCCTCTTGGTTATCTCGAAGACCCTCTCGACGCCCAGCCTCTCGCCTGCGGGGGCCAGGAGGCCGTTGTCCGGGCCCACGAGCCAGGCTCCCCCGGCTTTGATGATGATCCCCCTCCTGCTGCTCCCGACGCCGGGGTCGACGACGCCCACGTGGACTGTGCCCTCGGGGAAGTAGGGGACGCTGCGGGCGATGTGGAAGGCGCCCTCATCTATGCTGTAGTTCCCCACGTCGTGGCTGATGTCCACTAGGGTGGCGTCCGGGGCTATCCTGAGGATCGCGCCTTTCATCTCGGCAACGTACGAGTCTTTAAGCCCATAGTCCGTCAAGAGTGTGATAACCGGCATCCTGAACCCTTCTTATTGCTCCCTTCCGGCGGATAAAAGAATTGACCCATCCGAGCGCGTGTCGAAGGTGGTGATTCACGCGCAGATTTAATTTAAGTCGACCGCCATTGGACTAGCCATGAAGCTCGTTCTGTTCGGCCCCAAGAGGCTCGGAGCCCTCCAAGAAGACGGGACAATCGTCGATCTAAACCTGGCCTACGCCACGTTGCTATCCAGTAAGGGTGCAGACAGTCCATACGCTCAGGCGGATGCCGAGGTGCCCAGCGACCTGTTGGCCTTCATCGAGGAGGGAGACTCGGCCCTGCAGGCCGCCGAGGAAGCCATCACCATAGTCAGGGGAGGGGCGGTCGAAGGCCCCCGAGGGGAGAGGTTAGCCTGCCTGTGCGAGGAGGTCAAGATCCATGCGCCTCTCCCGAGCCTCGCCTCCCGCATCGCCATGGCCGGCGCGAACTTCTACGACCACGCCGTGGGGGCTTACACCATGATAAGGGGGGTCAAGATCACGAAGGAGGAGATGAGGAGGCAGGTGGAGGCGGGAAAATCCCCGCCTTGGGGCTTCTGGAAGCAGGCTAGGAACGTCATAGGCCCCGATGAGCCCATCGTCTACCCCGCCAGGACCGAACGCCTCGACTACGAGGTGGAGGTGGCCGCCGTCTTCGGGAAGAAGGGGAAGGACATCCCGGAGGGTGAGGCCATGGACTATGTTTATGGCTATACCATCGTCAACGACGTGAGCTGCCGGGACCAGCCCGGGGACCGGGGCCTCTTCCTCGCGAAGAACTTCGACACATCGGTCCCCATGGGCCCCTGCATCGTCACCGCGGACGAGATAGGGGACCCCCACAAGCTCGGGATGAGGCTGAAGGTCAACGGCGAGCTCAAGCAGGACGGCTCCCAAGAGGATATGATCCGGGGCTACCCCTTCTGGATCAGCCTCCTCACCCGGGACATGACATTCCACCCCGGAGACATGATCTGCGGCGGCACCTGCGCGGGGACGGCCCTGGACACGAGCCCGAGGGACGAGGAGGGCAAGACCGAGCCCGACAACTTCCTGAACCCCGGGGATGTCGTCGAGGCCTGGGTGGAGAAGATCGGCTACCTCCGCAACCCCGTCGTCGGAAAGGGGTAATCTCTTTTTTAATCCTGAATCCCCCTTTTCTACGGGGATGCCATTTTGGGCAAACGGTACG
>JAUVHT010000145.1 GCA_030593155.1 Candidatus Bathyarchaeota archaeon | reverse complement strand
AGGTGACGAATGAAAAACTCGCGATGACGGCGCAGTAAGCTATACCCGGGATCAGATCCGAAAATCGTTCGGAGAGAGAGTCGCCCATGTATGTCACCCAGATTTGGAAATGGAACCTGATGTCGTTTCTGTGATAATAAGGGTTTTCATGGGCGGGCTTCGAGGACTCGGCCCTGTGACTCCGGATGTATTCGATGGAGCCTCGGGGCTTTACATCGCTCTTGTGAATATCTGGTACTTCTCGTCCGCTGAGAGCTCCTTGACCACCCTGCGGGCCAGCAGCTTCGCTGGGTTTGTGATGTTGACCCGGCTCTTGAGGTCCGCGAAGGTGTCGAAGGGCACCCGCTCCCTCTGCTCCAGTATCTGCCACATGAGGCGCTTCCCGATGCCCGGGATGAGCTCCATGGCGTGCATCCTGGGGGTCACCGGCTGGGACTCGTTGAAGAAGACGATGAACCGGGGGACATCCGAGTTCACGATGGCCTCCACGACGGTGGGAAGCTCCGCCTTGGCCCCCGATGTGAGTTCACCATAGGCTATCCTCCCGAGGATGTGCTCCACGGTGGTGCGCCCCTTCTTCCCGACGTATATCCGGTCCCTGATGTTGACGGGGATGTCGCTGCGGGGCACCGCCTCCAGGAGGGTGAAATACGTCTCCCCCACCATCTGGATAATCGACTGGCCGTGATAGGCGGTACGGGGAGCGCCCGGCCTACCGTGGCGTAGCTCGTCCAGGATGTAAGCGTACTCTTCGTACTTCTTAGGCGCTCTCTCCACTCGCATTCCCTCCTAAAAGCCCTGCAGGGAACTATTACTCGGACCTGTATTTCTCAATTATCCCTAGAATGGAGCTCATGAGGTCCTCAGCGATGATCCTACGCCGCCCCAGGAAGGTCCTGAGCTCCCCCACGCTCCCGGGGAAGCTGTTAGCGATCTGGACGGCCAGCACCCGCTCTATGCCCGTCTCCGTGATGAGCTCCTCGACCAACTTCTCCGCCTCCTCCGGGTCTTGCTTGAAGAATCGGACGGTGTAGTCGTGGACCCTTCGCTGGAGTGGGTCCAGGTCCTCCAAGTTGGCCTCCAGTATCTTCTTGGCCTCCGATACCGTGATGGGCTTCTTCTCTTGGACGGTCATCTTTAACTCACTTCTGTCTCTTGATGTGCTCTGGGCCCGCGATGATGTACTTGGAGGTCTTCCTCTGGGGCAGATCCAGGACGTAGGCCCTCCCCCGCTTCTCGACGACGGTGCCGACCTTCCCCTGGAAGCGCTTGTGGGGCATCCCCTTGTGGATGCCTGAGTCGATGTTGATTATCACCTTGTCGCCGACCTCGTACTTGGCTAGGAGCCTGCTGAGGCCTAGCTTTCCCTTCTCCCTGACACGTTTCGTGAGCACGCTGCGGCTCTTCCTTCGGGGTCCATGTGATACTGGCATTTTTTTAACCTCATCCGAGCTTGAAAGGCATCCTGCGGAGGGATCTCCTCCTGCCCTTGAGCTGCCGGAGCATTTTACGTGTGGCGTTATACTGCTTAATAAGTTCTCTTACTTCTCGCTCCTCGGTCCCGGAGCCCCTGGCGATACGCCTCGTCCGGGAGGCGTTGATCACCTTCGGGTTGTCCCTCTCCTCTGGGGTCATGGAGTCGATTATGTACTTGAAGCGGTCCATCCTCTCCTCCGCCATGTCCAGGTCGGCGTCCGGGAGCTGGTAGCTGAAGCCGGGCACCATCTGGAGGACCTTCTGGAGGGGCCCCATCTTCCTCATCGCCTCCAGCTGATGGTACATGTCCGTGAGGGTGAACTTGCCGGAGAGGAGGGCGTTGATGTCCTTCTCGGAGACCTCGACCTCCGCTTCCTTCACCTTGGCCACGAGGCTCTCGATGTCCCCCATCCCGAGGAGGCGCCCGATGAACCTGCCGGGGACGAACTGCTCCATGTCCTCGATCTTCTCCCCGGTCCCGATGAACTTTATGGGGGCCCCGGTAGCCGCCACGCCCGACAGGGCGCCGCCTCCCCTGGCGGAGCCGTCAAGCTTGGAAACGATGATGGAGCCGACGTCCGTGGCCTCGTTGAACGCCGCCGCCTGGGCCGCCGCCTGCTGGCCGATGGTGCCGTCCAAGACAAGGATGATCTCCTGGGGCTTTACCGCCCTGGCGATCTGCTGCATCTCCACCATGAGGGACTTCTCCTCCTTGTGGCGGCCCGACGTGTCCAGGAGAACCACCTCGTAGTCGCTGAACTTCTTCACCCCGTTCCTGGCGACCTTCACGGGGTCCTTGCCATCAGGCTCACCGTAGAAGTCGACGTTGATTGACTCCGCCAGCTGCTCGAGCTGGTCGTATGCGCCGGGCCTGAAGGTGTCGGCGCAGATGAGCGCCGGCTTGAGCCCCCTCTTCTGGAAGTAGCGGGCGAGCTTGGCGGCGTGGGTGGTCTTCCCGGAGCCCTGGATGCCGATGAGCATGAGGACGTTCTGCTTCCCCGGCCGGATGTCCAGGGTCTGGGGCTTCTCCCCGACGAAGCGGGTGAGTTCGTCGTGGACCACCTTGACCAAGTGCTCCCGTCGGCTGATGCCAGGGGGCAGCTCCTCGTCCAGGGCCAGCTTCTGGATGTTCTGGCTGAGCTCCATAACCAGCTGGACGTTCACGTCCGCCTGCAGGAGAGCCCTCTGGAAGTCCCTGACCAGCTCCTTGACCAGATCCTCGTCCACCACTGGAGCCCTGATCACCTTTCGGAGGGCGTCGTACAGGCTTGAACCCAGCTTCTCGAGGACCATTTTAGTGCACTTTCACCCTTTTACTCGGCAATATCTCTGCAAGCCCGCATGTAAAGATTATCTAAAAAGGATACCTCACTGATTCAAAACTAGTTTACAACAAACCCTCATATGCCGTTTCGCGCCTTAAGGCAGCGAGATGCTCGGCGAAAATCTGGACTTGAAAAGCAGGACGGTGATCATAGCGGCCCTCATCGTCGCTGGAGTCTTCCTCGGCTACGTCTACGTGAATGCCTCCGGCAAGGGCACTTCTACCATCGTAGTACATTATGATCTGGAGGAGG
>JAUVHT010000070.1 GCA_030593155.1 Candidatus Bathyarchaeota archaeon | reverse complement strand
ATGGTGGTTCTCATGCGCTGCTTGATGATGGTGTGTCTCTGGGGTTTGGGGATCTTGTCGAGGAGTTCGTGGATCTTGTCTCTGAGGATCATGCTCTGGCGGAGGCCGGGGGCGACGATGAGGGCTAGGTGGTTGGGGTGGTGGGCGCAGTGCCAGATGAGGAGACTGGCGAGGATCCAGGTCTTGCCGCTTTGTCGGGCCCAGCGGAGGGCGATGCGTTTTTTGCCTTGGGTTATGTGGTCTAGGAGTTCCTGCTGGTAGGAGGTGGGGGTGAATTTGAGGTGTTCTCGGATGAACTGGGCGGGGTCTTCGGGGACCTGTGCTGCTTCTGTTCCGAGTTTGTTGATGAGTTTGCGGTGGAGGGAGTCGAATTCGCGGCTCCATCTCGTTCGTTTCGGGAATCCTCTAGGGGGTTTCGACATGTTTTTTGACGTACTCCTTGAGGTCGTGGATGGCCTTCTCTATGGCTACCTCGTCGTAAGCGTTGAGGATGACATTGATGGTCTGGGCGATGTAGGTTGCTGCCCGGGTCCACCTCTCCCTTTCTTTTGGTTTTAGTGTGGCCTCTTCGGAGAAGTTTTTGGCGGTGTAGTGTAGGTCTCCTAGGTTTCTGGCTATCTCTTTTCTTATCTTCTGTGTGTTGAATTTGTACCATCTCGGTTTGACCTTTCTCACCCTTGATTTTTCTCGGAATAGCCCGTATTTTAGACTGGAATAGTGTATAAACTGGCTTATTTCGTCCAGCCATTCAGTAAATGGCGTGTTTTTCTCGTTCATTCACGTGACCCCCCCCCTACCTTTTTTCCAGTGTAGGTAGGCTTTTGTCTGGTTGAGTGTGTTTAGGGTGGCTAGGGTTCTTGCCAGGCTGTCTGGTGATTGTTTTTCCAGCCATTCCTTGAACTTGGCTTTCTTGAGGTATGGCTTGCTGGACCTTGAGAGGCGCTTGTAGTAGATGGTGTTGACGCCGAGTAGTATTCCGTGGAGGATATTGAGCTGGCCTTCGTCGAGGTTTTCGAGGTTTTCTTTGTTCTGCTTGGGGGACGCCATGAGGACGGGGTTGAATCCCAGGTTTTGTAGTTCCTCGATGGCCTGCGTGACCGAGCGGTGGGGCTCCGTCGTTTGGATGAGCTTCATGCCTGCTTTCTCGGCGAAGGGGTTGTACTGGGCCATTACGGCGATGAGTTCCACGTGGCCGCAGCCTTGAATGGGAAGGGTCTCTCGGATCAGATGGGTTCCGAGGCCTATGGTGCGGTACTTCGGGTGGACGATCACCCTGCTTATAACGGCCCATTCCCGGTTGAGCTCTTTGATGTCCGGGGAGTACCCCACCGCCTTCTTCCTGCCTGAGGCTCGGACGGCAGGGTACGAGTAGACTATTATCCCGATGAGTTCTCCCCTCCTCTCCATGGCGTAGATCTCCCGGGGAACGGGGAGCCTCTCGTTTCTGTAGTGGAGGTGGCCGAGACGACGGTAGTCCTCCCTCGTGCCCTCTCTCACGGTTATGTCCTCAACGACGGTGCAGCGCGGCGTCTCGACGTTGCTCCTGTAGTCCACCTCGATCTCCTCGCCCCAGCCTTTCCGGACGCAGATGGAGGGGCTGAGATCATCCCCTAGATCGTCGTGGGTGGTGGCCACGATCAGGGTGGCCCCGCTCCTCCGGGCTAGCTTCTGGATGTTGTATGCTACGATCTTCGCCGTGGTCCTGTCTAGGGTGGAGCAGAACTCGTCGGCCAGCCAGAACCTCCTCCCACCGTCGATCATCCGTGCGATCCTGTAGCGGTATCTCTGGCCGTCGCTGAGTTCACGGTACCTCCGTAGGAAGAGGAAGGCGTCGTTGAGGCCTACGCGGCTGAGGAGGCCCAGGGCATCTTTGAAGCTGCTCCCGACGGTGTCGATGATGGGGGTATCCCTGTCGACTTCGACCTCGTCGATGTTGGCGGCCTCTCCTCCCAGATCGGCCTCGATGGCTCGAAGGAGCACGGACTTCCCGGAGCCGCTGTCCCCGGTGATGTAGACCACGTCTCCCTCGGCGAGCCTGAGTTCGAAGTCCCTGTAGAGGACGTGTTCCTTCTCCTCGTTGACGCCCAGGCCGAAGGTTCTGGAGACCTCGATGGTGCGGTCGGTAAGGGGGGCGCTTGTCTTGAAGCTGACGTCGTAGACGTAGCAGCCCCTCTCCTCGTCGTATCTGCGTGCCTTCCTCTTGGCCTTTACGATGGTCGTGATCTCGTCTGTTGAGGCGGGTGTTTTGTCGTTCAACTTACCCTATTGGGCAAAATTAACTATAATATTAAAATTTTTTCAAAAGTATTGGGTTTAATAATCGATCGTTTCCCAATGCTCGGTTGAATTTAGAACACATACGATTGTTTGGTTTCTTTTGTGTGATTCACGTATTCTCCAATGAAAACAGGAACTTTAAAAAAGATACATCTAAGAGGTTTCATTTTATATTTATATAAAGATATAATTGAGCAAACACTCTACTATCTCCATCCCAAGAGAAGTCAAGAAGGCCCTGGAGCTGGCCAAGGGCGACAAGACGTGGGGACGCTTCCTCATGAACCTCTACAACGAGGCTGAGAACGCCAGGCGCAGCAGGGCCTTCGACGAGCTCGCGGAGAGCCTCACCGACGAAGATCTGGAAGCCATCGCCGTTTCCAGCAGGGAGTTCAGGGAGAGGGGGAGGATTTGATAAGCTTCTTCCTCCCCGACGCCGACCTCCTCATAGCCACTACGGCGATATCCCGTGACATCCCCCTCAAGACGGGCAACCAGCACTTCCAGAGGCTCAGGGAATTCGGGTTGAGATTAGAGGATAGCCAGACACGATTGCCTTCAAATGCGCGCTCAATGTTTGTCTTCCAAATATGGAAATATTGTGAGCGCCCCATTTCCAAAAACGGGAAATAATTGGCTAAAATAAAATATTAAGGCAAATATTTTGCCAAATTCGTTAGAGAAGCCTTATATTAGGTTTATTACACTTATGGGTATGGTGATTGGAGTGGCTTTAAAAGTCTCATCAGAGTTGAGCTCTCCCGGCACGATGACCCTTCTAACGACTTTCGAGGAAGCGATCCTCTGCTTCATCTTCGGTCCTCCCGAACTAGAGAGGAAGGCCTTGAAAAAAGTCAAGGAAATAATCGATTTCGCCTCGAAATACAAGTTGCTGCTCGGCGAAAGAGGTAGGATTTAATCCCCCTTCTTTATCTCCGCGCGCGCCACAGGGAGAGTATAAGAGATCCGACCAAATCAGAATCACAGGCAGAATCGATCCCTCATCAGGTATAGTCTCCATCAGTGTTAACGGAACCTATTGGGATGAGGAAGATAGACCATTACCGTGGAGCCGCGAGAACATCCATACGAATATAGATGGAGAATTCGATAAGATCCTGTATGACCATGAGTCCGGTATCAGTGCTGGAGAATATGAAATTGTCCTAACTTATAATAGAAGACCAGGTTATATGCCATCATCAAGTACAAGATCATTCACAGTTGTTGGAAGCTTTGAGTGGATTCCCAGCTTCCCTCTCGAATCTATTATCCTAGGAATGCTACTCGCAACATCGATAATGTGGATAATTGCGAAATGAAAGTCGTAGCATCAAATCGCGCGCGGAATTAAAAAAAGGGAATTTACTCAGAGATCAATTGGTTATACTAAGGTTCTAGTTTAATAAACGTGTTATGATGGCTATTTCGTTATTAGAGGCTAGTATTTAGAGTGCTTTTTAAAACATAGTATGGTTGTGTAAAGGCCCATTCTAGAATCCCTAGACAGTATGCACATTATAAGCATCTCCCCATAGTTTTTCTAAATATGGAAAATATTATTAATCTCTCTTCCGAAAAAGGGAAAAATATCGGTTATAGGGGAAAATAAAAGAGTATATTTCCCAGAATCGTTAGAAAACCCTTAAATTAGAATAATTTCTTATAGGCTGCTAAACAGCGAGATGTGATGTAAAGTGTGTGCAAGTTTTAAAAACTGCCCGTGCTGCAAAGCTCTCGTCTTCACCAAGGATAAAGAGTTCAGATGCAATCTCTGTGGCACCCTCTTCTCAGTAGTCAATGAAAATAGTCGCACGCGCGCAGTACGAGAACGTTACTACAATTGGGTCGTATTTTTAAAAGAAGCTCGTACGCGGGGTTGTTAGATGGAGTTTTGGAGTTGGTTAGTGAGTCGGGGTTTTTTCGGGGTTCTTGGTACTTTAGGAATCATCGTGATCTTGAGTTTCCTCCGAATCGAGTTAGATCCAAGGAACTAGTATTTTCATGAATCGTCGCGCGCTGCGCGCGCGTTGGCAATTTTTAGTTTTACTAGTCGCACGCACGCGCCTGTATGCCTTCTTCGAGGCAAAGTTCATCGTTTCTATCGCATTTTTAAAGGAGTGGGTTGCATAAATGTTCGATTTATAACGAACGTTTCTCTATTTACCGAATATATGCCTCCTCCGGTTTTCTGATTAGCCGTTCTGCCTGCCCCAGACTGCGCCCACGATTGTGCCCACCACCAGCATGATCCCGTTGAAGACCACCTCGTTCCATGTCCCCAGGAGCACCATGTGAACCACTTCCAAGGCGATGAGCCCCGCGAAGAAGATGATCATCAGCACTATGATGAGGACGAACCTGTCGGTTGGAGCCTCCTCCCTGATCCTGACCTTCCTCACAGGGCTCATCTCCACAGTCCTCCGTCTTGTCAAGGCTCGCCTGAGCAGGCCTCTAAACCACTCTAACGCGTTCAATCTCCCCCTTCCTCCACTTCCTCAACCTCACCCTCCGCCCCAGGGCCAGGATCTCCCTGATCGCCTTCAGGACCTCCCTCCTTGGCATCACAAGCAGTATCTCGTCCACCAGCTCCAGGGGGATCCTGGCGGCCCCCCAGTCGTTGTGCACCTCCACAACGTCCTTCCCAACAAGGAGCAGCCTCCTCTTCCTCCCCGACACCCCCAGGTAGAC
>JAUVHT010000034.1 GCA_030593155.1 Candidatus Bathyarchaeota archaeon | reverse complement strand
ATGGGACTGAGGTCGACGTCGACGAATGGGTCACCTTTAACGTAGACATCAACGTCTATCTCTGGCAGTACATGGAGATAGAAGGAGATACTGTGTACCTCCTAAGTGACTCCCCAATAGGAGAAGCCCATCTCAAGTTCTACATTATCAGCAACTCTAAGGTCGCATATGTCAACGACGTCTTCCGGGCCTTAGACGATGAGATCGAAGCGGCCAAGGACGCCATCTCTGCCATCGAGGCAGACCTGGGAAGGGAACTTGACATCGACCTCAGCGATTACGAGGCTGTTTATGCGACTATGAACTCCCACATCGAGGATGGGGACTACGTCTCAGCGCTGGCCGTCTATTATGGATACGAGCCCACCTGGTGGGACGACGTCGTCACGGCGATGCAGGGAAAGGTCGACGCCCTTGAAGGCCTCATAGAGGAGTATGCCGATCAGTTCGAGGAGCTGATGGCAAGCTACGAGGAGCTCGAAAGCCAGATAGAGGACATCATCGCGAAAGACGCCGAGATCGCGGATCTGGAGGCCCAGATCGAGACCCTACAGTCGAACAGCAGGCTCTACATATTCGGCATGGTGGCCCTCGGCGCGGTGCTCATCGGAGCCCTGGTCAGGATGTTCGGGAAGCTGCCGGGGAAGAAGGCAAGTCCCCAAACTTCTCTGTAGACTCGTATCCTTCTACGCGCCCCCATACGTCTCCTCTGCGAAGAGGACTAGGACGAGGGTGGCGAGGAAGCCCGCCGCCAGAATAATCCCGTTGGAGGCCCCGTAGCCCCCCGTAATGTCCACCAGGCTCCCATATACGGGGGTGAGGAGGGAGAAGCCGAGGGTCCCGATACCGTTCAGGAGGCCAAGGGCTATGCCCGCGGTCTCCGGGGGAAGGGCCTCGGGGACCATGGAAATGAATAGAACCCACTGGGAGTAGGCGAAGCCGAGGGCACCCGCCACGACAGCGAAAACGATGGCAGGCATCCCTGCGGGCAGAGCCAAGAAGAGGGCCAGGAGTACGGCGGCGGCCGCAGAGAAGGCGATCAGAGGCAGCTTCCTCCTCCTGAGGCGGTCCGAGACGACCCCTATGAGGATGCAGCCGGGGATCCCCATGATGGTGGCTGCGCTGGAGACGAGGCCGACGTCGATGTACCCGAAGCCCTTGACATCGGTGAGGAACTGGGGGAGCCAGGAGAGGAAGACCCAGTTGCAGCAGATGAGGATGTACCCAGCCACGATCGGGTAGAATTTTCTCTTCTTGAACACGCTCTTCAGAGAGTCCCAGAGGGATCCTGATTTCGGGTTCGGCTCCTCCTGCTGGGGCTTGTCCCTCAGGACGAGGAGGTTCGCCGCGAAGCTGGCCACCATGAGGAGGCTGCAGAGGAGGTAGAGGGGCCGCCAGCCCCCAAGGTAGGCGGAGGCGAGGGGGAAGCCCATGTAGGCGGCGAAGCTGCCCAGGCCGCTGGTGGCGCTCAGGATGCCGATGGCGCTGGCCTGCCGGTCCTGGGGGAACCAGCGGGAGACGATCTGGACGGCGTTGATGTAGAAAACGCTGGAGCCCAGGCCCATGAGGAGCTGGGCCGCGAGGAGGAGCTCGAGGCCCTGAGCGATGTAGAACAGGAGGGCTCCGAGGACGGTGAAGACGGTGAAGCCTATGATGGTCCTCCTGGGGCCGAGGCGGTCCGAGAGGATGCCCGCGGGGAGCTGCATCACTGCGTAGACGAAGAAATAGGAGGAGATGAGGAGGCCGGCCGTGGCGTAGGTGAGGCCCAGCTCTTCCATCAGGACCGGGGTGAGGGCCGAGGGGGCGGACCTCAGGAAGTTCTCTGTGAAGTATGTGAGGGAGACGGCGGTGAGGATTATGATGCCCCATCTGCCGTTCTCCGTCATCCGACCCATCAAAAATCGAAGAAGGGAGGCTGCGACCGTTCTTAAGGTTTTCCTTCGGCTGACCGAAAAAAAGTTATGCTGACCTCTAGAGAGATAGAACGGTTATTCAGAGATGACTGGAAGAGACTCGGCGGACATCGCTTTCATCGGGGGGACCGGCGTCTACGACCCCGAGATCGTCGAGAACGCAAGGGAGGTGAAGGTCTACACCCCGTTCGGCGCCCCCTCGGACCTTGTGACCCTTGGCACCTACAAAGGAAGGAAGGTCGCCTTCATCCCCCGCCACGGGAAGGGTCACCAGATCCCCCCTCACAGGATCAACTACAGGGCCAACATCTGGGCCCTGAAGGAGCTGGGCGTCAGACAGATCGTGGCCTCCTCCGCCGTGGGGAGCCTCCGGGAGGACTATGCCCCCGGGGATTTCGTCATCACGGACCAGTTCATAGATCGCACCAAGGGGAGGCCCGACACGTTCTACGAGGGGGGGCGGCTCTGCCACATCTCCTCCGCCGACCCCATCTGCCCCCAGCTCCACGACTTCTTCGTCGGCCACGCCCGCAAGCTCGGGCTGAGATTTCAGCCGACTGGCACATATGTCTGTGTCCAGGGCCCCAGGTTCTCAACCCGGGCCGAGTCCAAGCTCTTCAGGCAGTGGGGCGCCGACCTCGTCGGGATGACCCTCTACCCGGAGTGCGTCCTGGCGAGAGAGGCGGAGATCTGCTACGTCTCAGTTGCGATGGTGACCGACTACGACGTCTGGGCGGAGAAGCCCGTCTCGACCCAAGAGATCCTGGAGACGCTGCAGGAGAACTCGGCAAACTTCAAGAGGCTCATAATGGAGGCGCTGCCGGGGATCCCCGAGGAGCGGACCTGCGGCTGCGGCGAGGCGCTGAAGACCGCCCTTCTATAGAACGCCGCCGTGCTCGGATCAGAAAGTGACCATGCGCTTATACTTCCGGTACCTGGCCTCGATCTCCGCCATGGTGAGGTCGAGGAACCTCTCGACGCCGAACAGCTCCACAGCGAAGGAGCCCATCACGTTGCCGTAGACCACGGCCTCCCTTAGGGTCTTCCGACTCAGATCCCCGCTGCGGGCCAGATGGCCCATGAAACCCCCCGCGAAGCAGTCCCCCGCCCCAGTCGGGTCCACGACTTCATCCAAGGGATAACCACAGGTGGGGAATATCATCTCCCGGGTGAACAGAACTGCACCGTGCTCCCCCTTCTTGATGATCACGAAGTCGGGGCCCATCTCCAGGATCGCTCTGGCCCCCTTTACGATGTTGGGGGTCTGGCAGAGCTGTCTGACCTCCTCGTCGTTGAGGACCATCCCGTCGACCCTGGAGATCAGCTCCAGCAGCCTTTCTCTCTGGTTCTTTATCCAGAACTCGATGGTGTCGGCCACCGTCAGCCTGGGCTCGTCCACCTGTTCGAGGACCCGGAGCTGCTGATCCGGCCCTATGTTGCCTATGTAGACGTACTCGGCGTCCGCGTACTCTTCGGGGATTATGGGGCTCCATTTCCCGAAGACGTTCAGTTCCGTCTTGAGGGTGGTCCTGACGCCCAGATCGTACCCGAACTGGGAGTCGAACCTGAACGACCTCCCCTTCTCCACAACGAGGCCCCTGGTGTCAAGCCTCTCCTCCAAGATCCTCCTGTATTCCTCTGGGTAGTCGTCGCCTATGACTCCAACCAGGCCTGTCTCCGCGAAGAAGCTGGCCACCAGACCGAAGAAGGTGGCGGAGCCGCCCATGATCTCCGTGACGGTCTTGAACGGGGTTATGGTCGTGTCTAACGAGATAGAGCCTATGTCCAGTATCATCCTAGCAACACAGATGAAAATTGCTGGGGTCTTCCCTTAAGAACTTGTGCCACAAATGTCTGCGTCCGTTTCCTCAAACGGCCCTCTATTTCCGGCTCTCACCTATCGTCCGTGTGATCTCCTTCGTCTTGAAGGACTCCGGCCTCAGGGCCTCCCTTACTACCTCCCACGCGACGTTCGGGTCCTTCCCCTCGCCGCATATGAAGATGTCCACCGCCGCGTAGCCGTGCTCGGGCCAGGTGTGGACGGAGACGTGGGTCTCGGCCAGGATCAAGATGACGGTCACGCCGACGGGGGAGAACCTCTGGGTGATCCTCCGCATTATCGTGGAGCCCACCGCCTCGGAGGCCCTCTCGAGGGCGTCGAGGAGGAATCCCTCGTCGTCCAGATCGGCCTGGCAACCGTAGAGGTCCACGAGGAGCTGGGTTATCCTTAACATTAACACACGCCTTCCGGGGGCTCTGTCCCAAGTGTGCGGGCCCTCCTTAATGAAGATTGCACAGGCTACGGCTTCAGCTGCACCCTCTTCCGGAGCCTGAAGCCCTCGCCTCTGCCGCAGCCGGGGCAGCCCCTCGACTTCAGCTCCTCGACCGTTAAGTAGTCCTTGCCGACGCCCACCTCGATCTCCTCCCCGCACCTGCACCTGTAGATCCTGAGGGTGGGCCTGACCTCCCCCGTGTAAATCTCCCCTTGGAACGCGCCCCGGATCGCAGGCTCGGCTTCCTCTGTGGCCTTCAGCTTCGCCAGGAAGCTGGTGTTGGCGAAGATCTCGGCCCCCTCGTACTCGTTGAACCGGGGGATGAGCTCCTCGACGTACAGCCCCATCCCGAGGATGGCCCCGTGGACCTCCAGCATCTCCAGGGGGGGCTTGTCCGCGAAGGCCAGGTAGACGCTCGCGGTCTTCCGCCGCCTTAGGGCCTGGACTCCCCGGGAGAGGAAGAGCCTGAGGCCAGGCGGTGTGTACGGAGGGTCGGTGAAGAATGTGTCATACTCCCCAACTAAGCTCTCCGGAAGGGGGTTCCTGAGGTTGTGGTGGACGCACTGGATCCCGAATCCCCCTTTTTCGGATATCTCCCTGATGGTGTCCAGCAGCCTCTCGTCGACGTCGACCACCGTCAGCCTCCGGGCGACGCCGAGGAGTGCCGCTGCCACCGAGGTGAGGTCGTCGTCCCCCAGGAACAGGACGCTCCTCCCGGCGAGGTCTCCCTCCTCCAGCATGTAGAGGGCCCTGCGCAGGGCCGTCTCGGGGGTGGCGTGGGCCTGGTCCAGCTGGGGGAGGGGAGCGGGTCTCAGGCTCCCGTACTCCCTGAGCTTCACAAGTGTTGCCTCATGCTCCTTGGGCAGGGGGGTCTTACTCCCTTTATGTGCGGAGGGCGTCAAACCTTCCCCCCGGGTCATGCCCAATGTCTCCTCGACGTATCTCTCCCCCGCCTCGGTGAGGGTCGCCCCGCCCTTTCTGGCGATGATGCCCCCTTTCTCCAGCTCACGCCTGATGGCGGCAGCGACGGGGATGGGCAGCCTGGTGGCCCGGGCCAGGTCCTTGGTGCCTACCTTGCCCCTGCGGTGGACCTCCCTCAGGATGCGCCTCACGGCCTCCTCGCCCTCCTTCAGGTCCATCCTCGCGGCTACATCCCTGACCGGATCGGGGTCGCCGGGTTTCCAGGTTCTTCTTTTCCGCCTTCCCCTGGGGGGCTTTTCATCTCTGGGAGGGGTCATTTTCTGAACCTCGAAGTCGGGAGGGGCAATATAAGGTTCGCGAAACATCGGCGGGATTAACGTTGTGTGAGGAATCCTGAGGCTAGAGAAAGGCTCACCCTGAGCGGCGCTTGATCTCGTCCAGTATCTCGGATATCTCTTCCTCTCTTGCGTCGATGTCGAAGTCGGCCTTCAGCTTTTCACTCATCTCCGAGAGGGTGGCTCCATCCTCGGCCACCTTGGGGACGATGTTGCACATGTCCTCCACGTAGTTCCAGGGGAAGATGACCCAGCGCCAGGTGATCTCGTCCCCGTAGTGGTCCGGGGTGAACTTGGAGCCAATGATGTGCCTGAGGGCGGCGGTCCTGATCTCCGCTGGGTTCTTGGTCTTGACGTATTCTGCTGCTATCTTCATGCTCTCCCCGGTGTCGGTGATGTCGTCCACCACTATGACCCGCCGGCCTGTGAGGTCGATCTCGAAGGGGTACTTCAGCCGGGCCTTCCCGTCGGGGTGGGCCGTAACCCCCCAGTGCTCCACCTTGAGGCTTACAAGGTCCCTGATCCCGAGGAAGTCGCAAAGGACCCTGGAGAGGACCCAGCCCCCCCGGGCCAAGCCCACCATGAAGTCCGGGTCGTAGCCCGACTCTATGATCTTCCGCGCGGTCTCCTTGGCCAGGGAGTGGAAGAGCTCCCAGTCCATGATCTCGCAATCGAATATGTCGTCTGACACGCTGAACCCTATGTCCCTTTCCGTTAAAACCGTTTAGGACGCCGAGGTCAGATTTATAACCGGGCGTTGAGCCCCATGCATGGGAGTCCAAACTTCATGCCCTACTGCCAAGAGTGCGGGAAAGAGATAGCGGAGGACGTGACGTACTGCCCCCATTGCGGTGCCCCGATCGACACTCCAGGTGCGGCGAGATACCGAAGAGCTCCGAGCGGGGGCTTTGGCGCCGGTCAGATAATGGCGCTGTTCTTCGGCTTCATCCTCCTGGCCGTGTCTTTCGGGTTGTTGGTGGGGGGAGGTGGCATCATGTGGGCCAACGGGAGGCTCAGGGATGCCGACGGGTTCCTGATGAGCCACGAGGTAGACTTCCGGGTGGACTCCTACGCCCTGGTCCAGAGGGGGGTGGACATCGACATGGATGTCAACATACCCTCGTATGTCTGGGGCCTCGATCCCGGGGACTGGGTCACCTTGAGGCTGGTTGCCACGAGCAACGACCCCTCCAAGGAGGTCTTCATCGCCATAGCCTCCGAAGCGGATGCGTCGATGTACCTGGAGGAAGCCCAGTTCGACGAGGTGACCCGTTTCTCCTGGTCTTACGACCCGTGGAGGGAGACCCAGCCGGACATCTCGTATTCGACCCATTCAGGATCCGCCCCGGCGGGACCCCCCCTCATCCACTCCTTCTGGGTCGCTCACGCTACAGGCGCCGGGACCCAGACCCTCGAATGGGAGCCCGAGCTGGGCAACTACTGGATCGTGGCGATGAACGCCGACGGCTCCGCCGGCGTGGACATCGAGGCCCGGCTGGGGGCTAGGATCCCGATCCTCCGCAACATAGGCGTTGGCCTGATGGTCGGGGGGCTCATCCTCCTCTTCGTCGGGGGATCCATATTCTGGTGGGGCCTGTTTCCCCGCGGAATTCGTTCCGGAAACCTTTTTGAGGGTCCCCGCACGTAGGTGGTGACGCCCCTCTGCGGAGGGGCTATATTTGGGAACGCCCATGGAGTATTGAGAACGATGGAGAAGGACTACAGGTCGATGCTGGACCGGGCCTACGGCGAGCTGCCGGAGCAGATGGACTCCTACGAGAGGTGGACCGTCCCCCGGCCGGACGTGAGGAGGGTGGGCAGGCGGACCGTCATAATGAACTTCAAGGAGATCGCCGACGAGCTGAGGCGGGACCCCGAGCACCTTCTCAAGTTCCTCTCAGGGGAGATGGCCACCCTCTCTAGGTTCGACGGCACCCGGGTCATCTTCCAGGGGGTCTTCAGGGTCGACTCCATACGCAACCTCCTTGAGGTCTACACAAAGAGGTACGTGGTCTGCCCGGTCTGCAAGAGGCCTGACACCCGGATGGTCAGGGAGAAGAGGCTCTGGTTTCTCCAGTGCGACGCCTGCGGTGCAAAGTCCTCCATCGGCGAGAAGTGACGGTGTTGGATGTCTACGTCAGGTCCAGCCGCCACGGGAGGGACACCCTGGTCGCGGTGTGCGACGCCGAGCTCCTGGGGAAGACCCTGGAGGGGGGGAGGGTGCCCTTCGAGGTGAGCGAGAGGTTCTACAAGGGGACCCTGTGCGACCTGGCGGAGGCCATCGAGGCCATGGGGAAGGCGACCATCTGCAACATCGTGGGGACGAGGATCGTGGAGGCCGCCATCGAG
>JAUVHT010000012.1 GCA_030593155.1 Candidatus Bathyarchaeota archaeon | reverse complement strand
CACGGATACGGCTCCCCTGAGCCCGGACCAGAATATGCCCAGCTTCCAGTTCCGGGGTATCCGTTTGCCGCTGATTCTGCCCATCGCCTCTGCGATGACCTCCACCATCAGGTACCTCGCGAAGAGGACGAAGAAGGTGAGGCCCACCACCGGCCCCAAGTACTTCACCATGATGGAGGGGTCCAGGTTCATCCCGATAAATATGAAGGCAACGCTCGAGGCGGTGAAGCCGACGAAATCCCACAGGGTGGCCAGAGTCTCCCTCGACTCGACATCCAGGCCCCCGTAGTTCCGGGTCCTGTAGTTGATGATGAGTCCCGTCAGCACCGTGGCGATGACCCCGCTGGCCCCCAGCTCCTCAGCCAGACGGAAGACGCCGAACGCGGAGATGAACGAGAGGAGGACCTCCCCGAATTTGTCGTCCGTCCAGCACAACAGGAGGTGAGCCACGTACCCGCTCGCGATGCCCAGTAATATACCTCCGACCACGGAGATGAAGCTCATCCTGAGGACGTCCGACGCGCTGACGGTGCCTTCGATGACGATGGAGACCAGGATGGTGTAGATCACGATGGCAATGCCGTCGTTGAAGAGGGACTCCCCCGCCACCAGGAGCTGGAACCTCTTGATGACCCCGAGGCTGCGGAAGGTCCCGATCACGGCGACGGGGTCGGTGGGGGCGATGATGATCCCTAGGAGGAATGCCTCGGCCACGCTGAAACCGGAGACGAAGTAGGCGAACAAGGCTACTGCCACCATCATGAACAGGGTGCCGGCCAGGGCGTAGCTGAGGATGGTGTCCGAGTCGTCGATGAGGCCGTCGATGTCGAGGTGCAGGGTCTCCTGGAACAGTATGGGCGGGAGCAGCACGGATATGAAGATCTCAGGGCCGAGGTTGGGGAGGGGGAAGCGGGTCGTGAAGGTGGAGGCGAGGCCGGCGAATATCAGGGCTATGGTGGAAGGGAAACGGAAGCGCCGTGCAGCCAGGGTGATGATTGTGACGATGATCAGTATGTTGAAGATGGCGTCGAATTGGCTGAAGGCGCTTGACATCTTTCCTTTTCCTATGAGATGTGATTTTAATCTTTTGTTTTAAGTGTTATAGACTCCAATAACCATGTTTTGCGTAAAAACAAAAAAAAAGGACCGAATCAAGGAATACCAAGTATAAATGTGGGTTATCCCCCAAAAAAAACCGGATCTAGGGGTAACGTGGTGAGAGGCCAACGTAGCCCCTTTCAATGAAAAAAACAGCGGAAAAGGGGGAAAGATTCCCTTTATTGGAACGTTGCCTCTAAACCGCCAGGACGCTGAACCTGACGTAGATGTATGCCATCGATATCACGAAGTACAGCAGGGTGAGGCCGACGCCTATCTTAAGGAACATTTTGAAGGATATTGGATAACCCTCCTGCTCAGAGACCCCAATGGCGATGATGCTGCTCGGGGAGCCGATCGGGGTCATACACCCCCCCAGGTTCGCTCCGATGACGAGGCCCCACCAGAGCATCCCCCATGACTCGTCAAGCACCAGATCCTTAACGATTGGTGCGAGGGAGGACGAGAGGGGGATGTTGTCTACGATGGAGGATACGAGGCCCGAGAGCCACATGAGGATGATTGCGGCGTTCATGGGTTTATCCCCTAAGAGGTCCGAGAGCCCGTGGGACAGGACCTCGATGATCCCTATCTTCCCGAGGCCGTTTATCATGATGAAGAGGCCGCCCAGGAAGAGGATGGTGGACCAGTCGATCTCCCGGAGGATGCCGGAGGGATCCCTGGTCTGGATTATCATCATGAGGACGCCTCCGGCCAGGGCCACGAAGGCCGGTGTGAGGTTGAAATTCTCATAGGTCATGAAGCCGACGATGGTCAGGACCATGACTATGGCTGCCAGGCCGCTGCTCATGTCGATGCGCGAGGCGTGGAGGCCGCTGATGTCGATGGCCCTCTCGATCCACTCGTCGAACTCCAGGGCCCTGAACTCGGCCTCGGGCTCAGGGGTGAAGTCCTTCTTGAACAACCTGATGAATATGATTATGGTCACGGCGTAGAGGATCACCCCCAGGGGGAGGACGTTCACGATGAAGTCCATGAAGGAGAGGCCTCCCTCGATGCCGATGATGATGTTGGGGATCGACCCCATCCAGAGGGTCATCCCCCCGACGTTGATCACCACCGCCTGGAACACGAGCAGGGTCTGGGGCTTGATCTTGAGGCTCCGGGCCATGGTGATGGTAATGCTCGCCATGATGAGCATGGCGCCGATGTTGCTCACGAAAACGGCGAGGATCACCGTGAACGAGAGCAGGATCACGGCGAAGGCCGTGGGGCTCCTAGAGCTCCTCATGATCTTCACGGCCAAGAACTGGAAGAGGCCGGATCTCTCGGCCCCCCTGACTAGGAGAAATAATCCCAAAATCACTGCCAGGATCTCTATGTCAATGAAGTGGAGAACCTCATCCGGAGTGACGGCGCCGATGAAAACGAAGATGAAGGCGCCCGCGAGAGCAGCGTGGGTCCGATGGATAGCTTCGACCGCTATTAGGATGAACACTATGACGAAGACCAGGACCGCTAGACCCTGGACTGCGATCATGTCTCAACATTCTCAAGTGACTCTTCTTGTTCGGGGCGCATCTGACCCGTGAGGCGCTTGTACTCGGACATCAGTTGGTCCAGGGTGTATTTCCTCAGCTTGACGACGAGGCTCCACCGGTTGTGCATCTCCTCCTCCAGCTTCTCTATCCTCTGGTGGAGGTCTTCCATCTGAACCGTGAACTCCTCAAGCTTGATAGTCAGCCCTTTGAGATCTTCCCTGATCTGTCTGTTATCCTTCCTGCATGCAGCCTTCAAACGTGTCTCGATCTCTTCAAATTCAGTCGATAGGTTTTCCTTTACGATCGTCGTGATTTGATCTTCAATGCTCATTTCATTCTCTCATTCCCTTCTACTTCATCAAAAGAGTTTCTATTCAAGTAAGCGCTTTATCGTTAATTAAAAAGATTCTCTTTCAATAAACACTGATCATATATACATTTAATTAGGAAACCCCCTGCATCTGACTAGGAGATATACCCGAGTTTTTTAAGCCTAGCCTCTATCAAAGCCTTCTCCTCCTCATCCAGGCCAGATATCTCGTCTTTTTCCCCGTCGGAGACTTTCTGGACTCTCTTCTCCGAGAATACTGCGTCTTCTAGGAAGATCTCGTCCAGCACCCTCCCATCCACATCTTTCTGCTGGGGGATGCCGAAGATGTGGAGAATGGTGGGGGTCACGTCCAGTATCGTCGCCTTCTCGACCCTGACCCCCGGTTTTATGCCCGGTCCCCGGGCCATGAAGACCCCGTCCTTGGTGTGGGTGCCCTTCCAGCCGGTCAGCGGCGCGCCCTCGGCGAACAAACGGCCGTCCCCGACCTTCGCGTCTATCTCGCACCTGCCGTCATCCAGGACGAAAACGATGTCGGGGGCCTCCTCGAGGTGGGGGCCCGCGTATATGTCCTCGGAGAAGTAGGCCTCCACGTTCAGTTCATCCTCGGTCCTGGGATCTCTGAGGTCTCTCAGCTCTTCCATCAGGGCTTCTCTTACGGAGTTGCGTTCTTCCTCGGACACGCAGCCCTCGCCCATCTTGTCTTTCATGTTGATGTAGATCTGGCCGAAGTGGGGGGTGTGGACGCAGCTGAAGGCCTTGGTCTTGCCCCAGTTGACCCGGCCCTCGAGGCGCTCGTTGGAGAGGTATTCGTACGTGTATTTCTGGAGCTTGTCGATGCTCACGACCTTGTTCAGGATGCTCATCGCCGGTCGCACGAGCTTCCTTTCCCCCAGGAAATGGTATAACCTCTCGATGAACCTGCCGAACTTGACGATGAACCTCTCGTTTATCTCCCGCTTGACCCGGAGGAACCCCTTCCTGTTGAGCCACTCGTTCACGAAGAACGTCCTCTCCAGGGGGCCGAAGCCATGATCAGAGGTCACGATGACCGTGGTCTCCTCGCCAAACAAATCTAGGATCCGGCCCACGACCCTGTCCAGCTCCTCCCAGTAGGCCTCTATGACCCCGGGTTTGTCCCAGAGTTGATGGTGCAGCCGGTCGCTGCTGGTGAACACGAACATGTAGAAGTCGCAAGGGATGTTCTTGATGAGGTACTCGGCCGCCTTACCCCTCTTCTCCGTGACCTTGTAGATGTCCTTTATGAAGATGTCCTCGTCGAAATACTGCCAGTGGTGCACGTCGATTTCGTAGTCCAGGACCGTCGAGTCTAGGTCCGCCCCCAGGGTCGGCGGGTAGCTGAAGGCGCTCTTCTTGGAGGGCGTCAGCATCCCCGTCACCATGAAGCCGTCCACCTCGTCCGGGGGGTAGGTGCCCGGCAGGTTCATCACCCCGGTCCTGATCCCATACTGGTTCAGAGTATGCCAGAGGGGGGCATGACCGCTGTAGCAGTGGCCGTTGGGCTCTATGCCATAGCCCTGCCGCCTGAGGAGGTCGTAGACGCCGAGCCGGCCCGGGTTCTTCCCAGTCATCATGCTCACCCAAGCGGGGATGGTGACAGGGGGGAGCGTCGACTCGAGGACGCCCCAGGCCCCCTCCTCCATCAGCCTCGCGAGGCGGGGGAGCCTGCCGCTCCTCGCCAAGGGCTCGATTATGTCGAGGGTCGCCCCGTCGAGCCCCAGAACCAGGACTCGATCGCTGATCCGGACTTCATTGGCGCCCTCGGTTTTCGACATACCTTTATTGGATCTCAGCATCAGAATATAAAACATTCAGCGTGTGAACGCCAGATGTTTAACATCGTTTTACGGTCGCGAAAAAAATCGAGGATGGGAATAGGAAGGGTCTCGGAATGATCGATAGACGAGGCAGGGTCGCTCTGGTCGCCCACTGCGTCCTGAACCAGACCACCAGGGCTTGGTGGGGGGAGGGCGCAGCCAGCCGGGAGGAGGGGATGGTCTCCGATGTCGTGGGCCTCCTCATGAGACACGGGATAGGCGTGGTCCAGATGAGATGTCCCGAGTTCAGCCTGTACGGCAACCCCCGGGAGCCCCGTTCCAAGGAAGGCTATGACACGCAAGAGTTCAAAAGAGAATGCCGGGAGATAGCCGTCCATACCTGCGACACGATGGAGGCTCTACAGGAGAGAGGGGTCGATCCGGAGATCGAGGTCGTGGCCATCCTGGGCTTCGAGGGATCCCCCAGCTGCGGGGTCGAGCGAACAACGCGGACGATCAACGGGGAGCGACGGAGAGCCCCCGGCCGAGGCCATCTGATCGAGGCGTTGCAGAGGGAAATGAAGACCAGAGGGCTTGACGTTCCTTTCCTGGGCGTAAGTCTCGGGGAGGACGAAAGGAGAGACGCGTTGAGAGGGCTTGAGGCCCTCATAACGGATGATGTACCCTGAACCCATCGATGGCACTACGCAGTTTACAACGCGTGAATGCGGCCCGGGTTGTCAAAATTTCCGGTGGGTTTTCTTTCCATTAACCCGGCAATGATAAATAAACTCTCATGATGATCGGGTATTTTTTAAAAACGTTATGTTCACGATTCTCCCAGTGAGAAATTTATCATTTTAAAAAAAGGATGTGTTTCTGGAGGGGTTTACACCTTCTCCAGATAGGCGACGTTGTTCACAACTGACACTTTGACTTGATTTAGCATGTCTCTCGCTTCAATTCTCTTGTTCAGTTGCGTGCGGAGGTAATTGGCGTCTTTGTTTGCGACCTCTACCTTGACGAGGTCATGTTCACCATTTAAGAAGCTATCGAGAATTGGGTCGTATTTACTGCCCTTCCGGTACTTCCTTGATGGTTTCTTTGTTACTGGTTTCAAATCAAACTTCACTACACTCAAGCATTTATCACCTCTACGTTGAGGTTGTCATTCCCCTTTTTAAATATATTCTTTTTTTAGACCCAGATTGTATATTATTTTTAAGCTTTATCGTAATTTAGTTACCGAACACATCATCTTAAGGAGTAAAAATTTCTGATAAGAATCATGTGTAAATGCGTATATTAAATTAGATTTCACAAAACTGGTCGACTCATTTTAATTTAAGTGAAACTATTTTCTTTGGAATGATGTCAATTACCTACAACTCAACTTTCAAAGTAATCACATGATCAACAATTCATTTAATTCTCCATCATTACGAAGCGTTATAGACCAGGCTGCTCGCAAGAGAACGGTGTTGAGTTTGGTGCGGCCGCCGGGATTCGAACCCGGGTCGTCTGCGTGGCAGGCAGAAATCTTACCAGGCTGGACCACGGCCGCTAATATCCCTCATATACAATCCAGTGGGATATTAATCTGTTATCCCGCATCCCTGAAACATGCGATTCACAGATCGACCGCAGTAAAAGATGATGAAGCAATGGTCATTGCGAGCCTAAAAAAAAGGGAAGAAATGAAGAACTTAGAATTCTAACAGAGTTTCCTTGGCCTCCTCGGGGAAATCCCTCATCATGCTGTCGATGATGGTCTTCAGGACGTACTTTTTGTAGCCCCTCTCGTCCATCAACGGGTAGTAGATCCTGTGGTGCCCGCCCTTGCCCGTGGCATCCCTGAACCCGAGGACTCCCTGATCGACCATCCTGTTGAGGAAGAAGATCACGGACGCCCTCGAGATGGTCTTTTCAGCCCCCAGATCTTCGTTTACCTCCCTCCAAGCCTTCCCCGAGCCGGCGCCTTCTTCGCCTATCGACCACAAGTACCTCAATGCCAGTTCTTCGTATTCTCTAAGGGTTTTTCTAAGACCTTCTTTCGCCGGATCGAATTTGAATCCTGTCATGATGTAAATATCAGTTTCAAATAACATATAAAAGATGCTATAGTCACAACTAATCATCTTACCAAATAATCAAAGTTTTCCATCATTTGTTGTTGTTTTGGTAAAACATCGTTTTCATACGCGGGTTTAAAAATCCGATATTCAAACACAAAATACAATCATTTTGGCACTTCTGTCAAGGGTGGAAAATGGATCGATCTCAATATATGTCGTTCGAGGAGGTCAATGGAATGTCTCTCGCCTAGGGCACTGTTCCTTCAATGTCGTTCAGGGTCGCATCTTCTTCACCCATCAGGGCGAGTTGTTTCTCCTCGTCGATGGCGAATCTCTGGAGCCATACCAGGGGAGCATTCAGCTCGCCCACCCGTTTGGCGAAGTGGTGGCATTTGGGGTATCTCCCGGAATTGCATATCCTCCCGAAAAAGTCCTTCGTTATGGGGGCAGCACAATCGAACAGGTAGGGGCAGCTCTGCCTACGCAGGACCCGCTGGATCGCCTCAGAGCGGGTGACCATCGACGTCCGGCCCTTCATACGGCATCAGCGCCAGTTCTCTAACTGCGCCTCTTTCTCGGAGTCCGAGGGCTTCACCGCAGGGTTCCCGTTTAGACATGCCTCGAGCCTGTAGGCCAGGTCATCGAGAGCCCGCTCATGTTCCTTGAGGGTCTCGATGATCAGGTCGAGGACATCCAACTTCTCAACGAAGCTCATATCATACCATCCTGTCGTTCCAATATGTATGTAGAAGTAGAGTTTAATAAATATAGAAGAGACATGAACCCAGAAAAGAAATAATGAAAGGATATTAGAAACGGATGTTAGAAAAACAAGTTAGAAATGGAGATATGGTTTTCTAATTCAGAACACCCGGGGGGTCACGGGGAAGACGGGGGATTTGATTGCGGGAGGCGGACATGGCGGTCCGATGGTCCCTCCTCCACGACGCTGGGTCTGAGGGGGGTTGGACCTAGTCGAGTTTTTTCAGGACCACCGTCTCTGACAGGTAGTTGAAGAGCCTCTGCTGCTTCGAAGGATACAGGAACCAGCCTAGGAGGCAGTCCAAGGGCAGCAGGAACGCCTTCCCTATGCTCTGGAGGGCTGCCTGTTGCATGTTGAGGGGCTCGCCGTCGAGATCTGCCACCCTGATCTTCAGGGCCATCTTGCCCACCGACTGGCCGTACATCTGCTCCAAGAACATCCAGTAGACGAAGTAGACGACGTTCCTGAATCCTAAGTCGACGAAGGGGATCCAGTTGGGGACAGCTGCCCCCCACATGTGGGGCATCCAGCGGACCCCGGGCAGTGTGAGCCAGCCTATGGCGATGCCCAGGAGCACGGTGTCTATGATATAGGCGACGAGCCTCTCCCCCCAGGTCGCCAGTACCAGATCCGTGGCTCCCTCGACGCGTGCGCCGCACTTGGGGCAGAAGGCGGCATCTCGGTGGATCTCCTCCCCGCAGCTCTTGCAATACGGCATGTGAATCTACCAGTGGCAGGTTATTCTGGATCGAGGCAATTATATCTTGCTTTTTCGATTGGGGTATAAGTCAGGCGCGGATAATAGCGCAACTACTGCTCTTCTTTTGGGCACTGGATCCTGCTGAGGAGCGTGTCCGCTTCGGAGGGGTCGAGTTTGATGGTGTAAAGGTACCTGCTGGTCCGTAGCTTGAGCTTGGTCTTGCCGTCCAAGCGTTTCACGAGGCATTTTGACGCGTCCTCGGCTAGGGCGAGGAACTCCTCCGTGTCGAAGATCTCCTTGGGCATGCTTTCAATCTCCAGTGTCTTCTCATTTGAACGGGGGACTCGATAATAGGTTTTTCGGATCGTGGTACAACTTCGTTAAGGGGTCTGAGAAAAAGAGGGGGTGAGCCTCAGACTGTGAACTCCTCGCCCTCTTTGGGAGCGGTGGCGTTCAGGTCCAGCTCGTCCCTGGCCCATTGGGCGAGGCCGACGCAGTTCTCGGGCTCCCCGTGGATGACGTACACGTCGGGCTTGCCCTTCAGCCCCCTGAGGAAGGCCTCCAAGTCCGTCTTGCCGCTGTGGGAGGAGAAGTCGAAGTGCCTTACCTTGGCCTTGACCTCCACGTCCATATTCTTGATGGTGAAGTGACCCGTCTCCATCAGTTTTGCGCCGCCGGTTCCGGGGACTTGGAAGCTCACGAGGAATATTGCGTTCCTCTCGTCCAGGGCGAGCCTCTCCATGTAGAACATGGCCGTGCCCCCTTGGAGCATCCCAGATGGGGCCACCATGACGTCGGCCCTCCGGGACGCTTGCCGCCTGTCCCTCCAGCCCGTGATCTCCCGGGTGGTGTTGATGACTTTCATGAAGGCCTTCGGCGTCCTGATGAAGTCCGGGTAGTCGACGTAGATCCTGTTCACGGCCCGGGCCATGCCGTCCACCACGGCTCTGGCCTTCAGCTTCTGGGCGTTCATGACACAGAGTATCTCCTGGGACCTGCCGACCGCGAAGGCCGGCACCAGGACCTTGCCCTTGTTGTGGAGGACCTCCTTGATCGCGGCCGCGAAGGAGGCCTCCAGCTCCTTCCTGTCGGCGTGGTCCGTGTTGGCGTAGGTGCTCTCGATGACCACGGCGTCGAGTTTCTGCCTGGGGACCCGGGCGGCGTGGACCAAGCGGGTGGTATCCGTGTTGATGTCCCCCGTGTAGAGGATCCGTTTCCCTCCGACCTTTAGGTCCACCATGGCGCTGCCCGGGATGTGGCCGGCGTTGACCAGGCTGAACTCCACGTTCCTCAGCTTAACCTTCTCCCCGTAGCCGAGTCGCTTGCTGAAGTTGAGCATCGATTCGAACTCAAGATACTCGAAGGGGAGCCAGTACCCGCTCAGCTTGATCATGTCCCTGATGAGGACCCTCATGACCTCTATGGTCACCGGGGTGGCGAAGAAGGGCTTCTCCTCCCTGAGATAGAACTGGGGGACTCCCCCCGAGTGATCCAGGTGGGCGTGGGAGACGACTATGCCGTCCACGTCATTGGCCCTGATGTGGCCGGGGAACTCTGGCTTCTCGCCGATCTTCACCCCGTAGTCCAGGAGGATGTTGGCCTCTCCCGAGTCGAGGAGGACGGCGTTCCTGCCGACCTCGTGGGTGCCCCCCATGAAACGTAACTTTACCATGTCTAATCTTACCTGTGTGCCTTGTTTGAAACGAGGCCACCTTCAGAAGGCTCCCTTCCCGGGAGCCGGCGGTCCCTCGAATCCTTTCCCCGAGGCCCATCGGCCCCTAGGGGGACAGACCGTTAAAGGAATTCCCATATATTAACCGTTTCCACTGACGTGGGATCTCGCATCCCTACGCGAGCCTTACCCCCGTGGGCGTCGGTTCGACGACGCTCCTGTCGATGAGGTGTTTGAGGGCCGCCTCGGTCTCGCTCCTGGTGAAGCCCCGGCGGGACATCTCCTTCACCAGCCAGGGGGGTGTGTACTCGAAGCCCGGGATACGTATGGCTCTGGTGAGCTGCTCGACGCACGCCTTCATCCTCGCCGCGCCGTGGCTGACCGTCCCCATCATGGTCTCCTCCCGGCTGGTGAGGGGGCGGGCGTCTATCTTCAGCCTTTTCCTCACGTAGTCCGGGAAGCCCTTGGTCATGGCGCCCCCGTGGAATGTGAGCACCCGCTTCGGGCGGCAGCGCCTGATGAAGCTGATGAGCTCCCGGAAGTCCGCGTGGTCGCTCAGGGGGAAGGCCCGGCTCCTCCGCTTCATGATGGCCGCCCAGCCGGAGGCGAGGGCGATGTCCAGGTTATCATACTTGAGCTTGGCCCCTTTGGGGGCGATGAGGGTGCATTTGCCGCCCTCGATGAGTTCCTGCCCCTCGGGGGAGGCGGCGTCCACGTAGTCCAGGTCGTAGCCGTATGCCCTGTAGACGTCGCTGACCTTGGTCGCGCTCTTCGAGGTGACCACGGGGACGTTCGTGAGGCTGTTGAATATGGAGATGACCTCCTGGGCGTTCCCGATGGAGTCAGTCTTGAATGTGGGGACCCGGCCTGCGGGGATGGCCTCCATCACGGCCCACCGCACCATATCCATGGCGACGTCCTTCCGCTTGGGAAATTTGAACATGGGGGCGCCGAATGTGGTCTCAATGACCAGGAGGTCGCAGCCCACCGCGGGCGCGGATTCCATGGTGTAGCTGTTCCCCAGGCTAAAGTCCCCGGTGTAGAGCACCGTCCCCCCGGGGGTCCATACCTCGAAGAGGACCGAGCCCAGGACGTGGCCCGCGTTGTGGACCCTGACTTCCAAGTCGCCCATCTTGACGACGTCCCCTACCGAGATAGGCTTCCAGTTCTGAAGGTTCCTCCACCCCAGGGTCTCCAGGAGCCTGTAGGTCGGTTCGGTCGCGTATTTGACGATCTCGGGGTTTTTGAAGGCCGCGGCGTGGTCTGCGTGGGCGTGGGTGACGAAGGCCGGGTAGTCCGGTGTCTTGGAGC
>JAUVHT010000183.1 GCA_030593155.1 Candidatus Bathyarchaeota archaeon | reverse complement strand
GGCACTCTTCTCTTTCTGGTTTCGTTATAATTGCTACCACTTATAGCGGTTTTTTTGGGGTTCACTGCTTCGTGTGATTTTGGGTAGTGGGATATCTGGCATTCACTCTTTCATTGAACCGGCAGCCCGCGTCGGATGGTTCGCGGGTTCTAACCCTGATCCCGGCACTTTCTTCAAGCTTATTGGCGTTAGATATTTCGTATGTGTGATCTCCCAAAAATGGTTCAAGAGTTATGTGAAAGATATGGACGAAGGAAGATCATACGCCATGAGTACACGGTTCCTTCCAGTCAGTTCAGCGTTAAGAATGAGGCGCTCGACGGGGCATGCGTGATTGTCAGAACCAAAGAAGGCGAGTTTGTTCTAATATGACACAGTTACGTCTTGCCTGGGATCGACACGAATACTTGGACTATACCCGGCGGAAGAATGGAAGAGAACGAATCCTTCGAGGAAGCAGCTATAAGAGAGACCTTGGAGGAGACAGGTCTTAACATCAAAATCACGGGGTTGTATCAGATTATCCAGTTCGTACGAGTTTCAAATGATAGAAGAAGGGAAACGTATGTGCCTGTGTTTTTCGGGGAAGTTCTCTCCGAAGCCCGGCATTCAGAATCGCCTGAAATCCTTGAGGTGAGAAGATTTAAGAAGTTGCCATGTAACTTCGCCGGCGAACTCGGGAAATACTATGAAGACTTGGTGTAAAACGTTTCGGCGTAAATTGTTTGGGTAAGCCGGGGTAGCATGGCTTGGCTAATGCGCTGGACTCATGATCCAGAGGTTTGTGGCACCAGCGCCCAGGCCGGATAGAGAGCGTGGGTTCAAATCCCGCCCCCGGCACTCTTCTTCCTTGAAATGGATGGAATCCTGTTGATTCTCAGAAATGTTTAATTATTAATGTAAACACTTCTGTTTACGATTGACGTTGACTCAGGTTCAATTGAGGCTACCCCAAAAAATGATTGAGGAGATCGATAAGTGGGTCGAGGAGGGGAGATTCAAGAGCCGGAGCGACGCCATAAAGACCATAATAAGCCTGTTCGAGGAGAGGGAGAAGACCAGGGACTTCCTGAAGATGCTCAAGATCAGGAGCGATGAGGCCGAGGAGCACCCCGAGACACTGATCCCCCTCGAGGAATCGGAGTGACCTTCGCCGTCCTCCTGCATCCGAAGGCCGCACAGGAGCTGAACAAGATCAAAGAACCCATGAGGTCGAGGAACAGGGAGGGGCTGACGGAGCTGCGGAGCGACCCCGAGGGAGCAGGAAAGAAGCTAAAGTACACGGATTTCTGGAACCTGTGGATAGGCGATTATCGCGCAATTTATGAGATTAAAAGGGATAGGGAGCAGGTGATCATTTTGTATGTGGGTCACAGGAAAAACGTCTACGATGATTTCTCAAGAATATTCTAATTGACGATACCCAACGTCATTAGAGCTGAGCTCCAGTATTCCATCGGATAGAGAGCATGGGTTCAAATCCCGCCCCCGACACTCTCGATTTATAGGGGAGTCGTTACTACAGTCGATCAACAAAAGCGTACACTACTTTACGAGCAAAGGTCTTTTTACTTCCCTCGAACCTCTTGGCTAGAGAAATCCGTCCGATTCACCATAAAAGCAGTGAGTGATGCCGGGGGGAGATCATCATGAAAATAAACGAAGAGAAATGCGTCGGGTGCGGCAACTGCCACGCCGTCTGCCCCATGGGGGCCATCTCATTGAACACGGAAGGGGTATCCGTCGTCAACCAGGACAAGTGCGTCGAATGCTCCACCTGCTACAGGGTGCTGAGAGACGAGGGGTACGGCGGAACCCTCGTGAGGGCCATACGCAGAGTCCTCTCCACCTTCCGCCTCCAGTACATGGCGGCGGTGGACGTCTGCCCCACAGGCGCCCTAGAACCTCCCGAGCTGGAATACCCTAGGAGCCTCCGGGCCGCGTTCAGCGACCCCACCGTGGTCCACGCAGGGACCGGGGTGGGGGGCCGGGGCACCGAGGAGATCAAGACCAACGACGTCACAGGCCGGCTGGGCTACGGAGAGGCGGGGATAGTCGTGGAGCTGGGCCGCCCCGGGGTCGGCGCCCACTTCCGGGACGTCCAGACGGTGGCCATGGCGCTGGCCCCCCTGGAGCCCGTGTTCGAGGCCTTAAACCCCGTGACCCAGCTCATGGAGGACACCAAGACAGGGAAGATGAAGGAGGAGGTCCTCGACGAGAATGTCCTCTCCGCGATCATTGAGGTGAAGACCGGGCTGGAGAGGATCCCCGAGTATCTCAGCACGCTGCAGACCGTCCAGAAGGAGACAGACACCGTGTTCAGCGTCGGCGTCGCATCCCGATGCCTCCCCGACGGCTCCGTCCCCCACCTGAAGTGGGTCGCGGAGGCGGGTTTCACCCTCTCGCCCAACGGCAAGACGAACCTGGGGCTGGGCCGGCCCCTGTACAGGGGGGACTGACCGATGACCAACACGCTTCACAGGCAGGGAACCGTCGAGGAGCTCAAGGGAGATTACGTGATCTTCACTACCACGGCGAG
>JAUVHT010000008.1 GCA_030593155.1 Candidatus Bathyarchaeota archaeon | reverse complement strand
TGGTGGGCTTTGAGGTCGTAGTCTGTGCGGTAGGCGTGGCCTGCGACTTCGAGCCATCCGAAGCTGAGTTGGACTTCGTGGTCGTAGGTCTGGGCGGAGTAGTGGGCGCGCTCGTCTGGGAGGTGGGCGCGGAAGCGTTGGCGTTCGGGGGGGACGCCGAGGTGGGTGATGAATTTCTTGGAGAGGCCTATGTAGTAGGCCTGCCAGGGTGTGAGGATGAGGTTTTTCTCCAGGGCTTCTTTGATGGTGGTCTCGAGGGGTGTTTTCACTTCTTTTTCCTGCATTTCTTCCGTGAGGAGCCTGACTTTCTCGTTCTCGACCTCTGGGAGGTGGGGGCACTGGGGGTTCTGGGGGTCGAAGAAGAGCTCTAGCTCCATGATGGTGAACTCTCGGACTCGGGCGAGGCCTCTGCGGGGGCTGATCTCGTTGCGCATGACCTTGCCGATCTGGGCGAGGGCGAAGGGGATTTTTTCGCGGGCGTGCTGGTAGCCTCGTTTGAAGTTGATGAACATGGATTGGGCTGCTTCGGGGCGGGCGTAGCCGGTGAGGCCTCCTGTGGCTCCTATCTCGGTTTTGAACATGGTGAGGATCTGGGTGGGTTCTTTGAGTTGGCCGCCGCATCTGGGGCATTTGATCTTGTGTTCTTTGAGGAGTTGTTTGATGGTTTCTCCGCCGAGGGCTTCTACGTTTTCGAGGTTTGTTTTGTCTTCGATGAGGTGGTCTGCGCGGAAGCTGTGGTGGCAGTTGGTGCATTCGGTGGAGTGTTCTTTGAAGTGGGCGAGGTGGCCTGAGGCTTCGAAGATGGTGAGGGGGTTGATGATGGGGGCGTCTATTTCTAGGATGTTCTGGTTGTGGGTGTAGTGTTGGCGCCAGAGGTGTTCTATGTTGCGTTTGAGTTTGGTGCCTAGGTCTCCGTAGGTGATGTATCCTGAGAGGCCTCCGTAGATTTCGTAGCTGGGCCAGTGGTAGCCTCGGCGTTTGGCGATGGCGTTGATGGTGTCTTGGGTGTTCATATCTGGTTTATTGGTGGTGTGGGGGGTGTTTATAAGTCTGGGGTGGTTGTGGGGGTGGTTACTGTGGTAGTTATGTTTGGTTTTCCGGGGGGTTATAATTGTGGCATAGGATAAGGGGTTTCTGGTTTTTGTATTGCTTGAGTACTCCTTTTGACATAATGCAGATCGTATTGGCGTGATTTTCGGGCTCCTTTCGTGCATTGGAGGGTTTTTCATAGGTAGATGCATGACCCCCCCGCCCCCCGGGTGGTTTTTTATGTGGGCTCGGTCAGGCGGGAAGCGGAATGAGCCGTTTCGCTCTAGTCCTATCGTCAATACCTACGGTGATTCTAACGGTGCTAGTGATAATCATGGTAGTCGGGTCGCTGGAAACCACGATGTGCGCAATGGACTTCGGTGCTGAAGGAAACGACACGAGGGACGACCTTTTCACGAACACGTGGAACGCCCTCGCAATGACGCCTATCCTACCGCTTATTCTGATCGCATCAATAGTTCTGGGTTCAATCGGGTTGCTCCGACTCGGCGGATACTACTAACCCATGCGCGCGCCGGCTTAAACACTATGAAAACATAACGCACGCCCCAGAGGCGGAACCCCCCGCACCCCCGTCTACACGCATGCTATGATACATCCACCACACCCTCTATCCGCCTGATCGTGCACTCAATATCAGCCAGATCCGGAACAGTAATGGTTATCGCACCCTCCGGGCAGACCTCCACGCACCGCCCGCACCCCCGACACTCATCCCCGATCTCCGCCCTGCCGTCCTCGATCTGGATCGCGTTCACGAAACACGACTCCAGACAGGCCCCGCACCCCACACAATCGTCGGTGACCCGGACCTCGACGCCCTCCATCTTGGTGACCTTACCACCAAACAATGGATCAAGGTCCGGCAGCATCTTCCACAAGCAGCAGCACGGACAGCAGTTGCAAACCGTCAGCAGCCTCTCCCCCGGCCCCACATCCAGCCAGACGGCGTCCAGCTTGTTCCGGCCAATGAGATGGACAAGACCCGCCTCCCGCGCCCTACGCACATGACGATGAGCCTCCTCCCTGCCGACGAGCCTCCCCAGACGGGGATCGATCCCAGACGCCGCCTCCCCCAGGAAGAGACACCCCAGATCCCGGGGATAGTCCTCGCAGCGGTTCGACTCGCGGCAGATGCAGAAATCTATCACCCAGCCGACGCTGGCCCGATCGATGAACGAATGAACGACCTGGGAGGGGAGAACGACGCTCACCGGAGGATCGAAGGACTTGTTCACCTCCACCTCGATCACCCGATCCTTCGGGAGGTACACCAAGTCGTCGCCCTCGAAGAGCATCCATCCAATGATGGTCCTCAGGATGGGGAGGCGAGACAACCTGGCCAGACGGAATCGGTGGCGAAAATTCTTCTTCAGCAAGTCAATGAACCAGAGAGGCCGCATACCAATCGCCGTTCGTGAAACTGACCTATCATTGCCCGATTCACTTTAAAGAATAATGCCCGATTCGAGAGATGATGAAGATTTACTCGATGACGGGCCTGAACTTGTAGCCGTACGCTATGATCCCAGAGGCTCCGTCCTCCTTGACCCGACGGAACGCGACCTCCACCCTCATCCCCGCCTCCACCTCGTCAGGCTCCACGTCCACCACCTGGGACAGCACCCGGGCACCATCGTCCAGCTCCACCAGAGCCACGACGAACGGAGAGTACTTCTCGTAACCCTCCGGGGGATTCCTCACCACAGTCCAGGTCACCACCCTCCCCGTCCCCCTCAGCCCCACCTCCTCCAGATCCACCGAACCACACCCCGGACAGACAGCAACCCTCGGGAACAGCACCTTCCCGCACCCGGCGCACATCTCCCCCACGAGCCTGTAACGATACTTAGTCTCCCTCCAATACCGGGGAACGCTCACATCAGACCCTCCTCAAAATGTTCACCGCACACGTCGAACCCAAACCCCCCAGGCTCTGGGCCAAACCCAGCCGGGCCTCCTCCACCTGGCAGGGACCAGCCCGGTCCGAGAGCTGCAGGGCCACCTCCCCCACCTGGTAGAGCCCCGTAGCCCCCAGGGGGTTCCCCCGGGCCTTCAGCCCGCCGAAGGTGTTCGTGGGGATCTCACCGCCCCGCATCGTGTGCCCATCCGCGACGTAGGCCGCCCCCTTCCCCTTCTCTGCGAAGCCCAGATCCTCCAGGGAGACGACCCCCGTGATGGTGGTCTCGTCGTGGACCTCGACCAAGTCGATCTCCGAGGGAGAGACGCCAGCCATCTTGTAAGCCCTCTCGGCTGCAAGCTTGACTGCGTCAAATGTCAGGATGTCCGGCCTCCCGGCCAGATAATACGGACCGGTCGCAACCGCCGAACCCGCCACCTCCACGCCACCGTCCATGACGTCGGCGGGCCCGAGCACCAGGGCCGCAGCCCCGTCCCCCACCCCCGCGCACTCCAGCATGTGGATGGGATCCGCCTCCATGGGCGAGGAGACGATCCTGTCGATGCTCACCTTGAAGGGATACTGGGCGTGGGGGCTCCCCACGGCATGCTCGTGGCCCCGCACAGCGAACATCGCGATGTCCTCCGCGGATGCCCCGTACACGTCCATGTAATGCCTGTGGATCAGCGCGTTCAGCCCCACCTTCGTCACGCCGGTGTAGGCCGTGTACTCCTGGTCCTCCTCCATGGCCATGGTCGAGAGCACCTGCTCGGGCAGGCCGTCGCTCATCTTCTCCACACCGCCCACCAGGACGCAGTCGCAGTAGCCCGAGGCCACAGCCTTCACCCCCTCGTGGAAGGCCACCCCGCCGCTGGCCGAGGCCGCACCGACGCTGAGGGCCGTCACGCCCTGCTTCCCGATGGCGTCTGCCATCATCGCGCCCAGGTGGAGCTGCCCCTGCAGGGTCGCACCCCCCATGTTCGAGACGTACAATGCATCGATATCATCGACGCCAGCATCCCCCAGGGCCTTCAGGGCCGCCTCCGCGAAGAGTTCCTTCAGCCCCTTGGCCCAGTGCTCGCTGACCTTGGTGAGGCCGACGCCGACTACAGAAACTCGCCTCATTTGATCAGCTTACCCCTGAGCTTCGAGTACTCCGAGTAGTCGATGTACCTCTTCCGGCCGACGAACAGGGAGACCGCGGGCTCCAACCGGCGGTCGTTAGCGATCCCATCCTGGACCACGAAGCTGAAGGCGTCGCTCCCCGCCCCCGAACCGTAGGAGACCGCCAGGATCCGATCCCCCGGATCCGCCACGTCCAGCGTCGCCGCCAGGCCGATGGGCGTCGAACCCGCATAGGTGTTACCCACGAAGGGCACCACGAGCCCCGGCTTTATCGCGTCCATGCTGAAACCCAGGGTCCGCGCCGCCTTTATCGGGAACTTTGTGTTGGGCTGGTGGAACACCGCGTACTTGTAGTCGCCGGGCTCCATCTCCAGCTCCCCCATGAGCCCCTTCGCGGCCCCTATCGTGTGCCTGAAGTAGGCCGGCTCCCCGGTGAACCTGCTGCCGTGCCTCGGGTACATCTCCCTCCCCCTCCTCCAGAAGTCCGGGGTGTCCGTCACGAAGCTGTAGGAACCCTCCAGATCCGCCAGTGTCCTGCTGGGCTTCCTCCCGAAGATGTAGGCCGCCCCCCCGCAGGCCGCCGTGTACTCCAGGGCGTCCGCGGGCCTCCCCTGGGCGGTGTCCGCCCCGATGGCCATCGCGTACCTCATCATCCCGCTGGAGACGAGGCCGATGCACGTCTGGAACGCCTCCGTCCCCGCCTTGCAGGCGAACTCGTAGTCCGCCGCAGTCACGTTGGGGGTCGCCCCGATGGCCTCCGCCACTATGGTCCCGCAGGGCTTCACCGCGTAGGGCTTCGACTCCGTCCCCACGTAGACCGCCCCGATCTCCTTGGGGTCTATCCCCGCCCTCCGCACCGCGTACCGGGCGCACTCTACGGCTATTGTGACCGTGTCCTCGTCCATGGCGATGACGGCCTTCTCCTCGATGGGGGTCCCGGAGCCCCCCCAGATCCTGTTCACCTCCGAGGCCCTGAGCCGGTTCATCGGGATGTAAGCCCCGTACCCGACGATGCCGACCTGGTTGATAGTCTTCATGATCGCAAATCCATCCCCCTTGAATCGAAAATTGTTGCTTCGGTCGCTATTTAAACACTTCGACGCACATCGATAGAAAATTCGACAATCGACGAACGTCGAGGCCTTTTGATCGAAACCAGAAAGACGAGCCACCATACCCAGTCGAGTTAAAAAATCTACCGCCCACGACCAGAAACATCGCCGAACAAGCCTATTCGGGCAGATACACCTTCCTGATAGACCTCAGGGACTTTAGCGAAGCCCTCAGCGAGTAGGGCCTCTCGAACTCGCAGGCGAACCTCTCCCAGCCGTCGCCCACTACCTCGATCCCATCGACGTCGATCTCCCCCAGGCACATAGCGTTAGCAGCATCAAGATAGCCTATCTCCCGAGGGTCGAACCCCATTATGCAAGAGCACACCGCATCCACCGAGACAGGGTTGACCCCCGCCACGACCACACCCAGTTCCCGGGGAGTCCCTATCAGGGGGCCATTCCCCTCCATCGCGGTAATACCGTCCACCACGATCAGGTCACTGCGGACTACCTTGGCCAGATAGGGGAGGATCTCGCCGAGCTTGCTATGGAGGCTGCTCTTCTTCCTCCTCTGGGGCACCCCGAACAGGTTCTTGATGGAGAGGGTGACCTTGACGTGGCCCTCCGTCTTGATCTTGGGCAGGTTGACGAAGTAGTCGGCGTCCAGCACCGTCCTGGGGAGCCTCAGCTTCTTCCCGGCAACCTCGTGGACCTCGTATTCGTCCCCGCTGAGGTTGAGGAACTCCACTCCGAGGCCGTCCAGCAGATCCAGGAGCCCCGACTTCCTCGCCCTGTTGTCTGCCGTGTCCGATATGTTGTCGGACTCCACGACGACGACGCTACCGGAATGCTCCCGGACGAGGCCTATCACAGCCTCGATTATCCGGAAGTCCGTGATGACCATGCCGTCGGGGTTCTTCGCGTTGCAGAGGTTCGGCTTGACGACCACGTGCTCGCCTCCCTTCAGTCTCAGGCCTCCGACGAGCTCGACGCTCCTCTCCACGGCGGCCCGGATGTCCGCCCCGGCCTCGACGACGGCTACCTTCTGTTTTTCCAAAGCGTTTCCTCCTCGGTTGCCTGAAAACATTGTCCACGCCTAGGATATATCGATTTCAGAGAGGACTCCGACGACCTCCTCCATCACCCGTAGCATCCCGATCTCGTCGTCCACCGTGAAGAGGGGTGCTTCTTCGCCCTCGATGACTCCGACGAGATGCCTGTACTGGCCCACGAAGGCGGGATGCCTGAGCCGGACCAGGTCCAGGTACTGGCTGAACCCCTTTTCATCCTCTCTCCTCTTCCCCCTTGGGGACTCCACCGACACCCTGTAGGGGAACTTCATGAGGTCCATGTCCAGCCTGCCGGATTCACCCGAGACGCTCACTTTGAAGGCCGGGATCAGGCTGGTCCAGTTCATGGAGCCCTCCACGCACACTCCGCCCTCGGTCTTTGCGACCAGGCTCAGGTTGTCCACGACGTCGTAGCTCTTCCTCCAGCCCCGGGCCTCCTCCAAGGCCTTGATGGGGCCGGCGAAGGCCTGGGCCACCGAGAGGGCGTGGGGCAGGATGTCCTCGACTATGCCGAACGCGTCCCGCGTCCTGAAGTCGGTCTTCGCCCCGTAGCTCCACAGGTTGTTGTCGAACCTCAGCCCGATCTTCCGGATCTCCCCGATCTCGCCGCTCCGAACGATCCCCAGGGCAGTTTTCAGGCACGGGGTGAAGGCGTAGTTGTGCACGGGGAGGACGACGAGCCCAGAGTCGCGTTGAGCCTCCTTTATCCTGGTGCATCCCTCGATGCTCTGGGCTAGGGGCTTCTCGCAGAGGACGTGTCTCCCCGCCCTCAGGGATTCCAGGACGGTTTCCTCGTGGAAGCGGGGAGGGGTGTTGACGGCCACGGCCTCCACCTCTGGGTCCGTAAGCAGCTCCCCGGGGTTCGTGTATCCCCTGTCCGCCCCGGATCTCCTCTTCACCGCTTCCATCCTGGCCCTGTCGAGGTCCGCCACCGCTGCGACTGTCACCTCCTCCACCTCCTCTATGGCCTTGAGGTGGAACATCGTGGTGACTTTCCCGCAGCCGACGATCCCCAGCCTGATCATTTCAACCCACAGATGTGATCAGCGGTTTATTAGTTTTCCACAATCAGCTCAGGGGTCTCTATTTTTTTTCGAACAGATCTAAAATATGAGGTGAAGCCTTCCCCAGATAACTTTCATATCAGCTTCGCCAGGATCATCTCGGTGAGCTTGCTGGGGTTCACGATGCTCTTGGGCTTCGGGGGGTCATCGATGCAGTAAAAGTGCTTCCAGATGAGGTACTTGCTCGTGGTCACCTTGCGATTTAAGATCCTGTGGAGGAAGATGTCGACGGTCCCCATCCACTTCCTGCCGAGGAAACTCCCTGCGAAGGCCATGCCGAGGAGGTAGCTGCAGACGGCTATCAGGATGTTTATCCACCAGTCCATTCGTCTCGCCTCTATATCTCTAGTGATATACTTTATCTCTAGTGATATATATGTCTATCTCTAGCGATATAGCGCCCCAAAAAACATGGACTATAATCACTGTAATAATTCCTTGAGGGACTCCTTGTAGCCGTAGCGGAGACTGACCAGGGCGCACAGGATGAGCTCGAACCAGTAGGTCGCCAGCCTGGTCAGGAGGGAGATGGCCGAAGCCAGGGACAGGGGGACGCCGAGGAGGACGAAGGCGCCGGTCAGGCTCGCGTCGATGATACCCAGTCCGCCTGGGATGAAGACGTTCAGCTGCTGGATGAACTCTATCAGGGCGTAGATGAGCACTATGACCCAGAAGTCGATGGGGGTCCCCAGGGAGAGGGCGACCATGTATGCCGTCAGGGAGCCCGTGCTCCAGTGGAAGGCCACCATCAGTATGGAGGCGAAGTTGTTCAGGGGTTGGGCCATCAGGGACCTCACCGCCGAGTCGATCTCCTCTATCACCGCCGGGAAGCCCCTCTCCCTCATCCGAGAGTCCACCATCCTGTCGAAGACGTTCCTCCTCACCCAGCTGGGGCTCCTGCGGTAGACCGTCATGAGGAGGTTGGGGTTGAGGAAGAGACCGTATATGACGCTGGATACCACGGCGAAGACGATCACGAAGAAGACGAGCTCGGGGCGCACCGGGATGGGGCCCCCCCTGAAGACCGTCACCATCAGCGCCCCCAGGGTGATCAGGAGCCCGAAGGCGATGTTGTAGTAGGCCTTGTGGACCACCACGGAGGCGATGGCCTTGCCCATGTCCGAGTTCTCCTCGTCCTTCACGAGGTAGGCCCTGATGATCTCCGTCCCCATAGGGATGGGTACAAGCCAGACCACGAAGAGGCTGATGAACATCGACTGGACTGACTCCCAGACGCCGATTCCCACCCCCAGCGCCCTCAGGAGCAGGTACCACGAGGCCGAGAAGAAGAACAGCCCCACATAGTTGACCAGCACCGCCATGGCGAAGATCCAGGGATCGAAGCGCCCCACCTCCATGAGGACGCTGAAGGGGTTGGAGTAGGCCAGGTACACGAGGAAGATAATCAGGCCAACGGACGTGAAGAGCAATCCCCGTCGTTTTTTCGATACCGGCATACCGTCTATCGGAAAAATACGATCTTCCTGATAAATTAAGTAATGCATTGGATTAAAACGCCTCAATAGCTGTGTGCGCATCTGAAAAGATGAAGGTTTCACAAGGAGGAGATATGTGACTATCTAAAACAAAACTAGCGTAAAATTAATCTCCCAAAAAACGAAATATATTTGGGGGAATAGTGAGATTAAATTCTCGACAGACATCTGGTACGGCCTTGTCAAGCTCAAGAGAGACCTCAACAGAAGGTTCCTGAACAAAATGAAACCCGACTACGTCTTCATCTGCCTCGACTCGTGCCGCTACGACACCTTCGAGGAGGCAGAGGCACCCAACATGAAGGGCATAGGGGAACTGAATATGGCCCACAGCTTCGCCTGCTTCACCCCCGCCTCGATCCTGGGCTACCTGATGAACTTCTCTCCCATCGGCCTCGACATGGGCCGCCTCTACCCGTACAGGAAGTGGGAGTGGCTGCCCTCGGAGATGGAGAAGGACGGATACTCGACCGCTTTCCTGACCTCGAACGCGGTCATCCCCATGATGGACATATCCCTGAACGGGATATTCACGAACTCGTTCACCCTGCACGAGGTGTTGAAGTACGAGGGCCCCACGACCGTGGAGGCTATCGTGGCGGACTCGATCGAGTTCCTGGAGGGGAACCAACCCGCCTTTCTCTTCCTGCTGCTGATGGAGACCCACACCCCCATGTTCGACGGAGAGAAGACGAAGATACCCTACCTTATACAGCGTCCATCCTCCGTCCACGCGTTCCAGAGACGCGCCGTGGAGTTCATCGACGAGAAGCTGGAGCCGCTATTCGCGTTGTTGAGGGAGCGAGATAATCCGTCTCAGGTAATCATAACATCCGATCACGGAGAGCTCCTCGGGCCGCTGAGGTGGGGCCACAACCCGAGCGACCTGACGATTTTCAACAGGAGCATGATAGAATACTCCGAGTCCCTCTTCAAGATACCCTTCATCAAGGGGCGTGTGAAATAGCTTCGAAAAACGGGGGAAATCCCCGGAAAATATTGCGCAGCGCATCGTTTTTAAGCCCATTTTCGGTTCTGTTGACATGGGATGGAAGAGCCTCTAGGAGCCGATCCCTCGGTCTCGGTCATCGTGCCGGTGAAGAACTCGGCGCGGACGGTGCGAGACCTGATGGAATCCCTGATGAGGCTCGACTATGACAGGGACAAGCTCGAGATCATCGTCGTCGACGGTAGATCCTCCGACGGGACGAGGAAGATCGTGTCGGAGTACCCCGTTCTGCTGGTCGACGAGGAGGGGCGGGGGCTCAACGCCGCGAGGAACACAGGCATCAAATTGGCGACCGGTCAGATCATCGCCTACACCGACGGCGACTGCGTGGTCCCACCGGAATGGGTCGTGTCCATCGCCAAGAACTTCCGAGATCCCAGCGTCAGCTTTGTGGGGGGGCTCGTGAAAGGATACGACCAGGAGGGCTTCCTCTCCTTATACATGGACGAGACCTTCTTCAAGGCGAAGCCGAGGTTCAGGTGGAGGAGGGAGGAGACCGATCTCTTGCTCCTCAACTTTCCAGCTGGATGCAACATGGCCTTCAGGCGTAGCGCCCTTGAGAAGATAAACTACTTCGACGAACGAATAGAATACGGCTTCGACGACCTCGACCCCGTGGAGAAGCTGGGCAGCCGGGGTTTCAAGATAATCCTGGACCCCGAGGTCTACGTCTACCACCAGCACAGGACTCACCTCAGAGAGATGCTGGGGCAGCACTTCAAGTACGGGCGGGGGGGCACCCTCCTGATAATCACCAAGAGGGCCAGCAAGCTCGCGGGCTGGTTCACGAGCTACCTTATAACCTCGACCTTCGCTATCAGCACGGAGATCTTCCTCATATTCTTCGGCATCTGGCTGAAGAGCTGGTGGCCCATAAGGCTTGGTGTGAATTTCGCAGCGATCATCTTTGCGATCCTTATGCCCTTCTACATAGAGACTTCCCTCAGAACCCGCAGCCTTAGAAAGCTGATCCTCTATCCGATTCTGGACATTGCCCGGGGGATATTCTTCACCCTGGGGGGTGTATCCCAGTTGCTCAAGGAGCTGGGGCAGAAGACCCGCCAGAATCTTTAAAGCGAAAACGAATCCCTGATCCCTTGAACCGATCTTGTCACTCTCCATCAGGCTGTACCGTGAGGAGGACCTGCCCCGGGTCAAAGCGATCGAGGGCACCTCGTTCCCGGATCCCTGGCCCATCGCCAACTTCCAGTACATCCACAGGAAGGCCCCTGATCTCTTCGTCGTCGCGGAGGAGGACGGCGAGATCGTGGGATACGTGATCGGGGAGCTCCGGGAGATCATGTTCAGCGGCGTCTCCCACATGTTCAAGGTGGGCCACATACTGAACATAGCCGTCGAGAAAGGGCAAAGGAAGGGCGGCGTGGGTACCCTCCTGATGGGGGAGATAGAGAGGCGGTTCCGGGATTCGAACGCTTCCCGGGTGACCCTGGAGGTCCGGGAGTCCAACGCAACGGCCCGGGGCTTCTACAAGGGCTTGGGGTTCACGGAACTCGGCAGGGTTAGGGCTTACTACCCCGACGAGGACGCCGTGGTGATGAGCAAGGCCCTCTGAGGGGCGCCCTTCCGACGACTCCAGAGCGCCTCCGTTAAATAAGGGGGCAGTCATCATTTACAATCTAGGATAAAACCGGGGGAAGCTCTCATGGGAAAGATCAGGGTCGCAATTGCGGGGGTCGGAAACTGCTGCTCGGCGCTCGTTCAGGGCGTCCACTATTACAATGACAACGGAGGGGCCGTCGGCCTCATCCACGAGGAAGTGGGGGGCCATTCGATCTCGGACATTGACTTCGTCGCGGCCTTCGACATCGACAGACGGAAAGTTGGGAGAGACCTGTCCGAGGCCATCTTCTCCAAGCCGAACAAGACCCCGAAGATGATATCCGTCCCAGCCTTGGGGGTGGCCGTGCAGATGGGGCCCATCATGGATGACCTGGGGGACGAGGGGGAGGGGCTGGTGGAACCCGCTTCAACCCCGGCCGCAGATGTCGCCGATGTGCTCAGGGAGACAAAGGCGGATATCCTTGTCAACTTGGTTTCAGGTAGCTCGATTGACGCCTCGAGGTTCTACGCCGAAGCCGCCCTGGCGGCGGGATGCGCCTACCTGAACGCCACTCCGTCGCCTGTAGCTAGCGACCCAGACACCTCCGAAAAATACAAGAAAGCTGGAGTCCCTCTGGTGGGCGACGATCTAATGGACCAGATAGGGGCCACGGTGATCCACATCGGCCTCCTTGAGTTCCTCCACGAGAGGGGCGTCAGGATCGACGAGAGCTACCAGCTAGACGTCGGGGGCGGCGCCGAGTCCGTGAACACCCTCTGGAAGACCCGAGACCTGAAGAGGGACATCAAGACATCCGCCGTCTCCGCCTCAGTCCCATACGACTTCCCCTTGGTCTCGGGCTCCACAGACTACGTCGACTTCCTAGAGAACAAGAGGGACAGCTTCTTCTGGTTCAAGGGAAGCTACTTCGGAGGCGCCCCCTTCACCATGGACCTGAAGCTGAACACCGTCGACGCCCCCAACGCCGGTGCCATCCTCCTAGACGTCATCAGGGGGCTCAAAATCGCCTCCGCGAGGGGTCTGGGGGGCCCGATACTGCCTCTCTGCGCCTACGGCTTCAAGAGGCCCCCCGAGAGGTACGGCCTCGCCGAGGCCCACAGGAGCTTCAGAGATTTCATCAAAGGGTAGCGGAAGGGTGGACGCTTGTTCCTGATCTTCGTCTTGGGCACCGCCGGCTCGGGCAAGTCCGAGCTCACAGGGGCCTTCACCAGATGGTTGGAGATGCAGGGGGAGAACGCCATGGCCGTCAACCTGGACCCCGGGGCGATAACCATCCCCTACTCGGCCAACGTCGACGTGCGGGACTACATCAGGGTGGAGGCCCTCATGGAGGAGTACGGCCTCGGCCCCAACGGGGGGCTTATGCTGGCCAGCGAACTGATGCTGGAGATCACCGAACAGCTCTCATCGGACATCGACGACTTCGGCCCCGACGTAGTCCTGGTCGACACCCCCGGCCAGCTGGAGATGTTCGCCTTCAGGGACGTCGGCGCCCGGATCGCCGAGGATATATCGGACGAGGGGAAGGGGGTCCTATACCTCTTCGACGCCAGCTTCTGCCGGGACCCCCTAAACTACGTGATGAACATGTTCCTGGCCTCGGCCATAAACAGCCGGTTCCTGCTACCCCAGATCTCAGTCCTCTCAAAGGCCGACATACTGCACGACGAGCTGGAGGAGATGGAGGGCTGGGCGGAGGACATCGCCAACTTGGAGGAGGCCATCAACAGCCGCCTGACGGGGCTGAACAGGCTCCTCAGCCAGGACATGATGGAGGTCATCAACCGCCTCGGGGTCGAGTTCGCCCCGATCCCCTTCTCCACCAGGACCAACCTGGGCTTCAACAGGCTCTACTCCGAGATCTCAAGGGTGTTCATGGCCGGTGAGCCCTTCACCACCTAACCGTGAAACTGTTAAATCCGGGGAGCCCCTAATCCTCTCGGAGATTATATGACATTATACCTCACCCAGGACGAGGTCAAGTCGATCCTCGACATGAAGAGCACCCTGGAGGCGGTGGAGAGCGCCTTCAGGGAGATGGGAAACGAGAACATCGAGATGCCCGCCAGGGTCTACCTCCACTTCGACAAGGGGGTCCTCATCGCGATGCCCGCCTACATGCCCGGCCTCGACGCCGCCGGGACCAAGCTCGTCACTGTCCACCCCGGGAACAAGCAGGCGTATGGCCTGCCAGCCGTCAATGCTAGGATCGTGCTGAATAGCCCCGAGAACGGCCTGCCCCTCGCCATCATGGACGGCACCTACGTCACCGCCCTCAGGACCGGGGCCGCCGGGGCCACCGGCATCAAGTACCTGAGCCGCGAGGACAGCAAGGAGGTCGGCCTCTGCGGCCTCGGCGTCCAGGGCAGGAGCCAGCTCATGGGCCTCATGGAGGTCCGCCCCGGCGTCGAGAAAATCAAGGTCTATGACATCATCCCCGAGGCGAAGAAGGCCTTCGTCGATGAGATGAATGAGAAGTACTCCGGCGTAAAATTCGTCCCAGTAGACTCGGCGAAGGAGGCTGTGGAGGGCAGCGACATCGTCATCACCTGCACCCCGAGCCCCAAAGCCTTCATCGACGGAGTCTGGCTCAAGAAGGGCTGCCATGTGTCGGCGATCGGAGCAGACACCGGGGCCAAACGGGAGCTCATGACCAGCGTCATAGAGAGATGCGACAAGCTGGTGGTGGACTTTATCCCCCAGGCCTTCGTCACGGGCGACTTCAGG
>JAUVHT010000152.1 GCA_030593155.1 Candidatus Bathyarchaeota archaeon | reverse complement strand
GGATCTTCTCAACCGAGAGGATAATCACAGCCAGGTTCACGACGTTCAGCCTCAAGAACCTCCTCCGGAAGATCAAGAACGAATGACACCTGTTGGATGCCTTTTAAACATCCGCCGCCACTTCATTCCGGAACCGACATGCCCCATCCATATTTTAGCTCTCAGCCTTCTCCCGAAGATATCAACCACCGAATCGAGGGATTCCCATCCTGGTACGAGGTAGATCTAGACAACATAGAGTTCAACCTGGGTCAGATCAAGAAACTCACAGACGCTGAGATAATACCCTGCGTCAAGAACAACGCCTACGGTCACGGTCAGATCCCCGTGGTCGCCCACCTTGAGGATTTGGGGATCAAACGGGTTCTGGTCGCTAAGCTGAGGGAGGCCTTGGAGATGCGTAGGAAAGGCCTCAACTGTGACATCGTCAGCATGGACCCCCTTTTCTCGAATGAAAACTTCGAGGACATCGTGGAACACGGAATAACCCAGACAGTCTACACGAAAACAGTCGCCGAGAGGCTGAGCGCCACAGCTTCAAGGCTGGGTAAGACCGCCCGAGTTTTCGTCAAGATCGACACCGGCCTGAGGAGAGTGGGGGTGAGGCACGACGAGGCGGCTGATTTCATCGAACACATCTCGAACCTAGCGAACCTCAAGGTGGAGGGCATCTTCTCTACTCTCACCCAGAACAGGGCCCGGGACGAAGAGCAGCTCGCACGGTTCCTTGAGACGGATGCCGAGATGAGAAGGAGGGGGCAGGACCCCGGGGTGAGGAGCCTGGCCAGCAGCGACGCCACCCTCTATTTCCCCGAAGCCCACCTTGATGCGGTCAGGCCCGGGATGATCCTCTACGGGATATACCCCTCAGAAGCCGACTTCGAGGCGGGGATCGAGCTCAGGCAGGCGTTGTCCTTCAAGGCCAGGGTTGAACACGTGAAATGGGTCGAGAAAGGGGATTCCGTGACCTACTGGGGCAGGTTCGTGGCCCCCGAGCGGATGAGGGTGGGGACTCTCCACGTCGGCTTCTTCGACGGCATCCCCCGGGAGCTGGCGAACAAGGGCCGGATCCGAGTGGGGGATGAGTTCAGGTCGATCCTTGGCTCGGTCTCTCTCAACCACGTCGTCGTCGACCTCACCGGCGTAGATGCTTGCTCTGGTGACATCGTAGAGGTGGTGGGGAGAGAGGGGGATAACACGGTGAACCGCATCTCAAGCATGGCCGGTTGGATGACGTACAGCTTCCTAAACCATCTCAACCCCCATACGCCAAGAGTCATTTACAGGGGAGGAATCCCAGTCGCACTTCTAGAACCTTGACAGAACCCGCCTACACGGGCATGGGGACGAAAGGACCTATTTTCGCCTCACCATAACCGTTAAATCGAGCCCGGGGCAACTTTACCGATAAATCCAGTGAGCGAGCGCATGGTCAACGAGATCAAGGGAATAGTATTCGATCTGGACGGCACCCTCATCCACTCAGCCATCGACTTCCCCAAGATGAAGCTCCGCATGATCGAGATCCTCGAAAACAACGACATACCCCGGGGGATGTTCACACCTAAACAGACCACAGTAGTCATCCTAGCAAAGATCGAGGAAATCTGGAAAGAGCAAGGGAAGCAGGAAGCGGAGGTAGCAGAGATCAGAGAAGCCCTCGAGGAGACGATGAACCGGGCGGAGCTCGAGGTCGTCTCGAACATCGAGGAAGTGGAAGGGGCCTCAGACACACTGAAGTCTCTCAAAGAGAAGGGCTACAAGCTCGCCATCCTGACCCGGAGCCACCACGCTTACGCCACAGAGGCTCTGAAGAAGATCGGCGTACATCAATGCTTCGACCTCATATTGGGGCGCGACGAGACCCCCAAGCCGAAGCCCTATCCAGAGGCCCTGCGGCACACTTCGAAGCTCATGGGGCTCGGGATTGAAGAGATCATTTTCGTGGGGGACAACCACATAGATCACGCCTCAGCCGTCAACGCCCAGTGCCTCTTCGTCGGGGTCAGGACGGGGCCAAGGGGAGACGACTCGTGGGCCCAGAGTTGGCCCGAGATCATGCTCGATAGCGTGGGCGATCTTCCCGGATACCTGGACGGAGCATGAAAGGGTCATATCCTTTTTCTTCCAGCGGAGCCGGACCTCGAAACACATGAGATCGAGAGATAGGTTTTTATCGATACTGTTGGGATGTATTATCAAATCCAACCCAATAATCTGGATTACTCTAAATGGGAAGTGACGACATGTCAAGTAAAAATGAAAAGTACACTCAGAAGCTCAATCAAGCTATGGCGGTCCTGAACAGGGTCGCAGATGACAACACGACTCCGAGGAACATTAGGCGTACCGCAAAGCAGGCGGGGGACATGCTCCTAGATGAGAGCCTAAGCTTTGCGGCGAAAGCCGCCAACGCCATCGATCTCCTTGAACAGATCTCCCAGGACCCCAACATGCCGATGTATACCAGGACCAGGATCTGGAACGTGATCAGCGTCCTCGAAGGCATCAGGGACTAATGCGGATCAACCAAAATAATTCCATTTTTTCCATCTAACTCTGAGAGTCATATTAACCAACCTCCCAATTTTATGACTACAATCCTTTCAGACGCAATTTCACTTTTATATTCCCAATACCATCAAAGGAGGGGGAAAGGTTGTCCGTAAAGCCGCTCTCAGTACCTTGGCTCATCCGGCTTTTCTGGGACGAGGTAGTAACCTTGCTCGTCTGCATCAGCCTAGACTTGATAGAGTACGTTTTCCCACTGCTGATGATACCGGTAGCGGGAGACCTATTCGACATCGTGGGGCTCTCGTTTTGCATATATTTCTTCAACTGGATAGGTTTGATCGCTGTATTGGAGTTGATCCCCGGCTTTGACGTTCTCCCGATATTCACGGTTACCTGGCTCACCTGGTACATCCTGAAGAGACGTCAAGCAAGGATGAAGCAGGATGACGAACTGGAAGGCTGGAGATAGA
>JAUVHT010000079.1 GCA_030593155.1 Candidatus Bathyarchaeota archaeon | reverse complement strand
TTTCAGAACCCTTTTATATCGAACTGAGGGGCTAATAGTTAACCTCAAAATAAAGGTGTATGATTTGGAGCCTAGGAAGAAACCTCTGAACATCCTGATAAAAGCGGTAGGGAACAACGTCACAGTCACGTTGAAAAGCCGGGACGAATACTGGGGAAGGATGATCAATGCGGACGGATACATGAACCTCATGCTCAAAGGGGCGAAAGAATACAACAACCAAGGACTGGTCGCGAGCTACGGCGACGTATTCATCAGGGGCAACAACATCTCCTACATATGCATCGACCCGATGAACCCGCCCCACACAACAAAGTAGCGTGCGTCATGACCACGTTACTTCCGGCTTCTCTTACGAGTGGCCAGAGGAACCAGAACATGTAATTATCTCTGGAATCAGCGTGTCGTTTAGTTTCTCATACAAACGGGATGTCCTTGTGAATTAATGGTCGCCCGTGGAAACCAGGGATACGATCTCCGAATCGCGGCCCACGTTGATGCTGAGGACCCCTCTGAATGATGTTATGAAGCAGTCCTTCAGCTCCACCATGTCCCCCACCTTTACTCCGTCGATCAGCTCGATTTTCTCATTCCAGACCGTCAGCTTCATCCCCCCCGAGTCATCTTCAACCTGGCCCTCAACCAAGACATGGGTGACGCCGTAGTTCGTCTCAACTTCCCGGGGCTCTTCTAAACCTACCAATCTGACCTGGATGTCGACGTGCTCCATGCCCGGCCTCAGATCCTTCAACTTCACTGGGTCATGCCTCGGCCTAAGTCCTCGTAGTGAGGAAGGAATAAAAGAGTGATGGAAAACGTCGAAGGTTATACATTCATCCTCCGAGAATTGACTTCGTGATGGAATCCCCCTGCAGGCTTGAGTGCATCCTGTGCAAGTCTCGCTTCCCGGAGACGAAGATGGGGGGGCGATGCTCAGAATGCGGGGGTTCTCTCGAGTACTCATTCGACCCCGACTACCTTAAATCCGTCAGGTTCAAGGGCCCCCTAACTTTCTGGAGGTATCGCCCCGTGATGCCCCCTGTCAACGAGCCGGTCAGCCTGGGGGAGGGTGGGACCCCCCTCTGGAAGGCCAAGAGGCTCGGAGAAAGCCTCAAGCTGGGAAACCTCCTGCTGAAGGACGAAACCAGGAATCCCACCAGTTCTTTCAAGGACCGATCCGCCTCCCTCATGATCTCGGACGCGCTCAGCAGGGGATTCGGCTCCGTCGTGTGCGCCACGAGCGGGAACCACGGGGCTTCGCTGGCGGCTTACTCGGCGATGGAGGATGTCTCCTGTCGGCTCGTCGTCCCCGGCGACCTCGACCTGGGGAAACTGGCTCAGATGATCGCCTACGACGCCGAAATCGAGGAGGCGGGGGAGGACATCGAGGCCGCCTTGGAGAGGGTGGTTGAGCTCGCCGATGCGACCGGCTCGTACCAGGCCACCACCGAGTTGAACCCTCTATCAGTCGAGGCCTTGAAGACCATCTCTTACGAGTTAACCGAGCAAGGCTGCACGCCGGACTGGGTGGCGGTGGCGATGGGCAGCGGCGTCACCATCCACGCGCTCTGGAAGGGCTTCACGGAGCTCGAGGAGATGGGCCTCATCGACGGCAAGCCCAGGCTCATCGGAGTCCAGGCCGCAGGCTGCTCTCCGATCGCTGATGCCTACAAAAAAGGGGAGGATGAACCAGTCGAGCTTGAGACGGCGGATACGGTCGCGTCTGCGATAAAGATGTCTAAACCTGTGTATGGGGCGGCTGCCCTGAGGGCGCTCAAGGAGTCGGGGGGGCTCTCGGTCACGATTACGGATGACTCGATGCTGGAGTATGGTAAAGAGATCGCTAGATCCGAGGGCATCTTCGCCGAGCCCGCCAGCGCAGCATCCGTGGCGTGTCTCCCCAACCTTGTGCAATCTGGCGAGATTGACCATTCAGACACGATTGTCAGCTTGATAACGAGTAGCGGCCTGAAGACTAACGACATCTTGAAGAGCCTGAGTCGGCGGAGGAGGAAGTCGCCGGGGTTGGGCTTGAGGCTTGCCACGAAGGAGCGTCTTTTAACGGAGATATCGAAGGGGCGGACCTATGGCTATGCGCTCTGGAAGGGGATGGAGGGGGAGCTGACTCTAGGGGCCGTGTATCAACACCTGTCGGGTCTAGAGTTGCGGGGGCTGATCACATCTCATGCGGAGGGGAAGCGGAGGTATCTCACGATCACGGATAAGGGGCGGCGCGTTCTCGCGGCCATGGATGAGCTCCAAGTTCTCCTATGATGGCGCGGGTTGCGGGTTTAGATTTATTATAGTTGAAACTACAATGTTTTTAAATACCATAGTTGTAACTATAATAAGACTCATGGGAGGTTGATTGAGTGGGAACCTTCAAGTTTGGATCGAGAGAGATCGCAACAATCAGCGTGATGGGGGCTCTAACGTGCATTGCCACGATGATCTTCACGTTCCCCATCCCTGCGACCTCCGGTTACCTAAACTTCGGGGACGCAATAGTGATGACCACGGCCCTCACCTTTGGCCCGGTCATAGGTGCCATCGCAGGCGGTCTCGGCTCGGGCCTCGCGGATCTCCTCGGCGGATGGTACAACTGGGTGATCTTCACAGCCGTGATCAAGGGGGCCGAGGGGTACATAGCGGGGATCCTGGCGGGTGACCCCGAGACGAGGACCTTCAACAAGACGGTCATCGCGTGGTTCGTAGGGGCCATCGTGATGGTAGCAGGCTATTTCGTTGTTCAGGTCTTCATGTACGGTCTCGGGGCGGCCATGGCGGAGGCCCCTTTCAACTTGGTTCAGATGTCCGTAGCGGGGATCGTGGGGGTCCCCGTGTCGATTGCGGTGAAAGATCGCCTCCGCCTCTGAGAAGTGTTCGCCAACCCCTTTTCCATGATATTTTAGATACCATTCAGACTACCCTTTTTAACTTTAAAATAGATGCTAAATCTGAAACCAATTAGTCCTCGATGCGCCTCAAAGGGTATTTGATGTAGATGCAAAGAAACACTCGCTTTTGGGCCTCGGCATCTTTCTAACCGACAGGATCGTCTGCACTATCATCAACGTCTCCGGTAGATACGAGATGGTGTTCGCAGGGATCGATGTTTATTCTCGCACAACAGTGATCTTCAACTGGATGATGCCTCTCCTAATCCTGCAATAAATTGAGAGGAGAGGTCTAGATTCCGTCGGTCTTAAAGTTAGATCCGACAGATACCTGATCGACACTGCTCTGGCTTTCGTGGGTTTTGTCCTCCCTTCTTTCTTTTTGGGGTTCGATCTCGAGTTCGATATTCCACATCTCCCTCAACATGTACCTGTCAAGGTTATGATGACGGGAGAGATTACCTGGATTGCGAGCATAGTGCCAGATTAATCCCCCCACTCATTGAGTACAGTGGGTTAGTAGGGACCTCTCCAAGTTGCGTCGTTGTTTTCATACTTCCAAAGAGGGGGGAACACTGTATAATCATTGGACAGGATTTATGTCCCAAAACTTGAAGGTACTTATACTATAAGGCGTCATAGATCTCCAAAGTAAGTTGTATTAAAAACGTAAATTTCCGTTCTACTTTGATGTATTTATTAACAGAATTAAAACATTGGTCTCGGATACTTATAAAAATAAAAAGAAGCCAGGGACACAAAGACTGTCCAAGCTTCGTTTTAAGCCTGAAATGGTTAAAATCCCCCTCATGGATTATTCTTTGATTTTTCCCCATAGTTTCTCAGATAATCTCTTACCGTCAGGGGTGAGATAGATCAGGTTTTCTCTCTTTTCAGATATGCCCAGGTAGCGGAGAATCTTACCGACTATGCCTAGAGAGGTAGACTCTGCCTTCACTTCAAGAAATTTCTGAGCTGATCCGGATAAAATGACTTCATCTAGGGTAGTCTGAAACGGGGTGATTTTACGCTCTAATTCATTGTATCCCAAGGGGCGCCCTGCGCTCCACAGAGTTCTAATCGAGGCAAGGAGAATATAGATTTCCTCGATTTTTTCAAGTGTTCTATTTACTTGCCCTGCATCCCTTCCTTCAATGCTTCTAAGGAAAGCGTCTAGGTTGGATACTGTTTGTTCGCCGCCCTTTGTTAGGATGACTTCTAGGACCTCTGCCATCTCCCAGCCTTTTCGGGTCAGGTTCCACAGGTCGAAGGAATATCTGCCGTTGTATTCGATTGTCGTTGGTTTACCTCGTTCATCTCTCTTCGAGATTAGAGTCGCACTTTGAAGGGATCGGAGCCAGGCGTTGATCTCCTTTTTTCTTAGGGATATCCCGATTTGGTCTAGTCATTTTTGAATGTCAAGTGTTGTCAGTTCTCTTTTTTCATCTAGAAATAATGTGTAAATTGATCTTGCGTTCTTGCTTCTTAGCGGTCTTAGATAAATTTCGAATAATTCGCACAAGTCTTCATCATTAAGTCTGATGCTGTTAGATCTGGATTGTTGTAAATTTGACATCTTTTA
>JAUVHT010000144.1 GCA_030593155.1 Candidatus Bathyarchaeota archaeon | reverse complement strand
TTCTTGGCTCTCTGGGTGCCATACTCCTCTGTGACGAGGATGTGGCCTTCCTTGACCAGCTTGTCTAGTACCTTCTGCGTGGGGTTCCACGACATGTTGGCAGAGTACATGATGCGGGTGGGCTTGTCGATCCCTCTCTCTATGGTTCCAAGCACGTTGAGCATTATCTCTAGTTTCGATCTCCGGGCGCTCATCTCGTTGACCTCCGGGTCCGGTTTGTCTCGGTTTTCTCCATTATTTCTCTCTCCCCCTATTGGTTGGTCGCCGACTTGACGTTGACCTAGGTGATGTACTGGGCGTTGTTGGTGTATAGGAGCATGTTTACCGTGGCCCTTTCATCATCCAGCTGGATGTTTGAGGGGCCCTTGATGTAGAAGAGTATCACGCCGCTGGATATCAGGGGAATATCCGAGGTCGACTGGTTGAAGAGGAGTTCGTCGATGGTCACGCTGGGTCCTGTGAGGTGGGCATAGCTCGTCCTGTTTAGTTCTCCCGTGAAGGTGGTTCCAGTCAGGACCCTGTAGTAGTAGACGTTGCTCCATTGGGCCTCGAGGCCCCTGCCCTTTATCCCGGCTATCAGGATGTCCCTGCCTCCAAGGTTCTGGAGCTTGAAGGCGGCGACGGCTCCCGTGGCGTTGACCCAGATGCTTTCCTTGGTGATGCGTGCCTCCTCTATGTTCGTACGCGTGAGGGTGATGTTCGTGGCGTAGTACGTCACCACACCGGCGAGAAGCACGGCTATGACGAGGAGTATCAAGGCAGATACGACCTCGCTCAAACCCCTGTTCTCCCGCTGTAGTTTATTCTCCAATCTTTATCCATCGACCCTTTTTATTGTACTATTCTCCACTACTTATTTTAAAAGAGATTTCGGAGTTCATAACTATATTTTTTATCCTTAAGCCTGATACGCATGAATGGAATATTTCCCTTTAAAATAACATTATTAACTATCATTAAATACAGTCCTTATTATATTTCCTTTTTATAGCTATTCAAATATGGATCACAAAAATATTCCCTAACTCTGATGATATATCCAGTTATTGTCAAACTGATTGGACGTATCGACATTCATACGGAGGAGCCGTATTGACTCCCTCGGGGGTAGGAATTCCGTTTGCGCGCGCGCAGCCTTTTCAAAGCCTCTTTGGGAGAAGAAATCTTTTCAATAAACAAGCCTGAATCGATTATCTCAATGATCAGTTTGGTGATATTCAACTGCCTGGGGCTATCGTCTAAGTGGAGGACCTTCACTGATTGAAGAGGCTCTTGGCGGTCGAGGGATAACAACTTACCCTTGTTTCATGTGTCATTATTTGTCCATTGCACAGGCGCAATATCTATCATACTAACGATTTTCGAGTAGAAAGGAGAAATTTTCTGATAGTTAAGCGAAAAATACACTTCTCAAACAGGGAGCATCAGGCGTCGTCAATAATTGTCAAAATACGTGACGGGCTAGCCTAAATTTTAAAGCAAAGAGAGGGCATTTCAGAGTGAATCGGCCATGTTGTACCTATCCGATGAGGATATCTCCGGAATCCTTACGATGAGGGAGGCGATAGACGCCGTCGAGAAGGCTTTCGGCGAGTATGCGAAAGGCTCCGTGAGAATGCCCCCGAGATCGACGATTATGCTAGACAAGTACGGCGGAAGCATCTCGTTCATGCCCTCATATTTGGAGGAGACGGACGCCCTGGCAACGAAGATAATATCCATCTATCCCCGGAACCCGGAGAGGGGGCTTCCGACGACGGTAGCCTGGATCGTGGTAAACGACCCAGAGACGGGGATGATGGAGGCGATGCTCGACGGGACCTACCTGACGGCCGTCAGGACCGGCGCTGTCTCGGGGGTTGCCTCACGTTATCTGGCTCCGGAGGGCAGCAGGGTCGCGGCGGTCATCGGATGCGGGGTCCAGGGGAGGACCCAGGCATGGGCCATCGCAGAGACCATCGAGCTGGAGGAGCTCAGGGTCTTCGACATATCGAGGGAACGAATGGAAAAGTTCGCAGGGGAGATGGGTTCGAAGCTGGGCGTGGATGTCGTCCCCTCGGATTCAGGGGCCGAAGCGGTGAAGGGCGCCGACGTCGTCCTTGCGGCCACGACCTCAAAGAACCCAGTGGTGAGGCGGGAGTGGCTGGGGGACAGGGTCCACGTGAGCGCCATCGGCAGCTTTTACCCGGACTACAGGGAGCTGGACACCGGGATCATCAAGGAAGCCAAGGTGGTGGTGGACAGCGTCGAGGCCGTCATGGAGGAGGCGGGGGACATCCTGATTCCCATAGCCGAGGGCGCCATAACCGAGGGGCACATCCACGCGGAGCTCGGGGAGATCGTCCTCGGCCGGAAAGAAGGGAGAACGAAGGACGACGGGTTGACTGCGTTCAAGAGCGTCGGCCTCGCCATCCAGGACTCTTCCGTGGCGAGCCTCGTGCTTAAAAAGTATCGGGAATCTCACCAGTCGTGATGTTTGGATAATCGGGGATTACCGTGTTGTATTGTCGGTTAGCCTCGGAATCTTCTCCATAATAGGAAGGCGATGCCCACTATCCCTAGAACCGCGGCTCCGATGATGAGATGGTCGTTGGTCACCATGCTCAGGATGTCTGCCACGTTCAACATTTTGAAGAATGTGAGGATCATAATCAGGACGACCACCACAGTAACCGCCGCCAGTATCAACAGGATCCTCCTAGGTGGAATCGGTAGAGGCTTAGGCTCCTTGACCTCGGGCTGGATCGTGTACTCCACGATCTCCCTTGTGTCTCTGTTGATGTGGACCACCGCCGCGGCTTTCTTAAGCTCCACGTCCACCACGAAGACGCTGTTGGTCAGAACGGCTTTTCTGGGGGTGATGATCTTTTTGCCCATCCGCTGCAGGAAGCTGAGGACCAGAACGGTGGCCTCCTCGGCGTTGAGGGGTATATCCTCTTCCTCGTCCTCCCATTCCTGTGGCTGAGCGGGTACGTATTCCGGTGTTAATGGCCTTCCATCTGTCTGCTGATCGCTCTCTGAAGGGACTTCCTGGACCATTGTGGGATCGTCCGGCATGAG
>JAUVHT010000116.1 GCA_030593155.1 Candidatus Bathyarchaeota archaeon | reverse complement strand
TGCGGGTAACGAGTGAAGATAGCTGTGGCGCCGCCGGTCGGATTCGAACCGACGACCAACTGGTTAACAGCCAGACGCTCTACCGAGCTGAGCCACGGCGGCCCGAACTGTCAAGGTTATGAGGGTTACCAATATTAATCTTTGTCTTCTTATTATTCCCCTGAAAAAAGGGACTTGAATCCCAAGACCTGTAATTTTCAGTTAAAACTGCCCAAAAAATCGTGTAAATCGACCTGTAGTGTCATTGCGATAACCTTTTAACCGGCTCAGGGATTATGTAGCACACCAACACGGAAAAGTTACCAGGAGGAGTCTATGTGTCGAGATCCAACACCGTTTTCATCGGAAGGAAACCGATCCTGAACTACGTGCTCGCCTGCATGACCATGTTCAAAAGCGGGCAGGAGGAAGTCCTGGTCAAGGCCAGGGGTCGATCCATCAGCACGGCCGTCGACGTCGTCGAGGTCATGAGGAACAGGTTTATGACCGACTTGAAGGTCGGCGACATCATCATCGGCACGGAGGAGCTTACCTCCCCGGATAGGAACAAGCCCACGAACGTGAGCGCCATCGAGATAAAGCTCCACCGTTGAAAACGGTCAGAACGTGCATCTCCCACTGGCTTCTCCGGTACGCCGGAGGAACAGCTGAGTGCAAACACAACTATGTGAGTTCTGTCTCAGGAGCGGGATGCTCTGTTCTAATTGTCAGGAGAAGGTAAGCAGCGGCAAAGTCAACGATCTCTACATGAAGGTAGCCCAGTATTTGTTGAAGGTAGAGAACCAGAACCCACAGCTCAACAAGGCCAGGCTGGACAAGGTCGTGGACGTTGGGGGCTTTCTGGTCCTCGTGGTGGGCCGGGGGGACAGGAGCAAGTTCATGGGCGAGTCCGGGAGGTTCGCCCGGGATATTGGGGACAACTTCAACAGGCGGGTCCTCGTCATCGAGAGTGGTGTCAACGACCGGGGCTTCCTCGAGGATCTGTTCTCGAGTCAACGCATCATCACCATCAACATCATCTGGCTCCCCGACGGGAGCACCCAAACCCGGGTCGTCCTCCAGAGCCGGGGGGTGAGGCGGCTGAGCAAGAAGCGGATGAGGGCGCTGACCGAGATCGCCAAGAGGGTCCGGAACATGGACCTCAGGGTCGAGTACGCCTACTGACCCATCAAAGTTTTTATAATTCACGGCTTTCTTCACCCATTAGCTTAAGCCGGGGTAGGAGTGGCCTCGCATGTTTGAACGAACGTACATAGAAAAGGCTAAGGAGAGCTTGGGGCAGACAGTCACCATCGCCGGGTGGGTGAAGCGGACCAGGGAGCTCAGGAAGATCAGCTTCATCATACTGAGGGACAGGACGGGGGAGATCCAGGTCACCGTCAAGGATGGAGCCCTCAAATCCATGGTCGCAGACCTGGGCAGGGAGGACGTCGTCACGGTGACGGGGAAGGCGGTCTCCAGCGAGATCGTCCACGCCGGGGTCGAGTTCATCCCCGACGGGATAGAGGTTCTCAACAGGGCGAAGCAGCCCCTCCCCTTCGACCTGTTCGGCACCGTGAAGGCGGAGCTGGACACCCGTCTGAACTACAGGTTCATGGACTTCAGGACTCCCCACACAAACGCCATATTCACGATCCAGAACGTGCTCCTCGTATCTTTCCGCGAGTTCCTCATCGACGATGGCTACATCGAGTTCCAGCCCCCGTGCATCATAGCCTCCGCCTCCGAGGGGGGCGCCGAGCTTTTCAGCATCCCCTACTTCGGGAGGGAGGCCTACCTTGCCCAGAGCCCCCAACTCTACAAGCAGATGGCCGCCATCAGCTTCGAGAAGGTGTTCACCGTTACTCCTATCTGGAGGGCGGAGAAGTTCGACACCCCGACCCACCTGAACGAGATACGCCAGATGGACATCGAGCAGGCCTTCGCGGACGACGAGATGGTGATGAAGGTGTTAGAGAGGACGCTGGTCCACATGCTGGAGGCCGTGAAGGAGAGGTGCCCCAGGGAGCTGGAGCTCTTGGGGAGGGAGTTAGCCGTACCCGAGCTTCCCCTGAGGAGGCTAACCTACACCGAGGCCGTGGAACTGCTCCAGGAGGTCGGAGAAGAGATGGTCTGGGGGGAGGACTTCACCAAGGCCCACGAGAGGAGGCTGATGGAACTGGTGGGGGAGGAGGCTTTCTTCATCAAGGACTGGCCCTCCGTCCAGAAGGCGTTCTACGCGATGCCCCACGAGGACAACCCCGACGTGGTCCACGCCTTCGACCTCCTCTACAACGGCATCGAGCTGAGCAGCGGCACCCAGCGGGTCCACAAGCCCGACCTCCTCAGGCAGCAGTTGATGAATAAGGGCCTCGACCCCGAGGACTTTTCCCATTACATCGAGAGCTTTAGCTACGGGGCGCCGCCCCATGCGGGGTGGAGCATCGGCCTAGAGCGCCTCACGATGACGGTCACCGGGATGAGTAACATCCGGGAGTGTTGCATGTTCCCCAGGGACCGGGACAGGCTGGTGCCCTAGGTGGGCGGGAGCCCCTTCGAGTACAAGATGTGCATCGTCCTCCGTTTGGACCTCGGCATGAGCACGGGGAAGCTCATCGCCCAGGCCTGCCACGCGGCCGTCGGGGCCTCCGAGCTGGGGAAGAAGGAGAACCACAAGGCCTGGCGGCGGTGGAGGGACGAGGGCGCCAAGAAGGTAGCCCTGGAGGCGGAGTCCCTGGAGGAGATCGAGGAGCTAGCCGAGAAGGCGAATGAACTGGACATCGTCAACATCCTCATACAGGATGCGGGCCACACCGAGGTGCCCCCCGGAACCGTCACCGCTTTGGGCCTCGGACCGGACAGAACAGACCTTCTGGACAAGGTCACCGGCTCCTTACCCCTGATAAAATGACTCCGTTGACCGGGGACTAACTCCTATTTCTATCGAAAAAGGTCTTGAAACCAGTGGGAAGGCTGATCAGGGTATCGCCCAGCTCAGGCAGAAACCAGCGGCTTATCGTGAGTATCAGGATAGCCACCCCGATCACACCGTACACAAAGCTGACGTGGTAGTGGTACGTCTCCACCGTAGGGTTTGCAAAGAACCACGTGAAAGGCGGTACATCATAGGCGGTCAGGTAGACCGTGACGAATATCCTCGAGACGTTCAACAGGAAGATCAGGATGGCCCCGTAGACGAGGCTAACTGCCTTCCTAATCCAACTCCCTCCCCTAACGGGGAGGACGAGGGCGAGGAGTAACCCCCAGACGTGGATGCCGGTGCACTCCCGGACTATCGTTACGTAGACGTCCCTCACCCCTCCCAACAGGGTCAAGTAAGCTTTTCCGCTCTCGACGCCGTGGCCCGATGAGAGCCCTAGAGCGCAAAATAACTGGGACATGGTCTGAGCCGTGAACCCCTCAAACCAGACGCTGGGGACCAGCTGGAACCCCCATGTAATGGCTACGAACATCAGGACGTAGAGCACCGAGTCCTTGAAGGAGGGCTCGTCGGGGTTTGAGGTCATCTCTGTCCCTAGAGGAGAGTGGGGATAATAATGGTTTATGGCGTGAAGCCCATGGAAGATCGGCCTGACGCATGATTGGCTTCAGAAGTAGTTTGAAGAAGGGGTCTCAAGTGACTAAAATCAGGGGCCTTTGAAACCGCAGCCCGGGCAGGTGTACTCCCTTCCGAATAGGCGGCACCTCTCGCATCGCCTG
>JAUVHT010000126.1 GCA_030593155.1 Candidatus Bathyarchaeota archaeon | reverse complement strand
GAGACGCTGGATCTCGTCGTCGCCGCGGCAGACTGGGGGTATGGGAGGAGGACGGGGTGGCTCAGCAACTACCATCTGGCCGCTAGGGAGGGGGGTGAGTACCTGATCATCGGTAAGACCTTCAAGGGCCTGACGGACGAGGAGTTCCGGTGGATGACCGAGCGGCTGCAGGGGCTGAAGGTGAGGGAGACCCGGGGGACAGTATACGTTCGCCCCGAGCTGGTGGTGGAGGTGGCCTTCAACGAGATCCAGAGGAGCCCCCGCTACAGGTCGGGGTTCGCCCTCAGGTTCGCCAGGATCACTAGGATACGGGAGGACAAGGATCTGGATGACGCGGACAGCCTCAAGAGGGTCAGGGAACTCTACGAGGAGCAGTTCAGATACAAGGCGAGGGCCGACTTTTAGAGGCGGTTCCAGGGTCTTTTTGCTTCAAATGCCGGCAGGGCGGCTTTTCACAAATCTCATGATCTTTTCCTCTAGGTCTAGGAAGGGGGCGACCAGCGGGTAGAGGGCGGTCTCCCTCCTGAGGATACGCCTGATGGTCTGGAGGTCCTTGGCGTCCACGGCTCCTGTTATGGGCGCCAGGAGCATGCAGGCCAGGAGGAAGACGACGGAGCCCAGGGCCAGGTGGATGAAGCTGTTCGAGATGTTCACCCGATCCATCAGGAAGAAAGTTAATAGCGCCGAGGGGGCCGAGAACAGCGCCACCCTCCCGGTGTGGGCTAGGTCGATTCTCATCCCATACTTCGCCGAGACCCTGTGCAGGCTGTAGCCGAACCCCGCCATCTTGGAGAGGAACACTCCCATCAGGAGGCCCGGGATGCCCCACCTCCATGTGAGTGCCGTGCACAGGACTACGCTCAGGGTCACGCTCACGCTGTTCAAGTGGAGAGTTGTCCGGGTGTCTCCCTGGCTGTTCAGGAACCCGATGACGGAGAGGGAGCCCAGGCCCACGGCGAGGAACTCCAGGAGGGCCAGGGAGAGGTAGAAGGGGGCCTGGACGTATCCGGTGCCGAAGAGGGTGAACACCAGGGGCTCCGCCATGATGATGATGAGGCACATGGCCGGCACGACGAGGATGGTGGCGTACCTGATGGAGTTCTTGAACATCGACTCCAACTCCTTCCTCTGCTTCTTGTAGTCGAACTTGGAGAAGGCGGGGTAGAGCGTCCAGGCGATGGGGACGGTGAACATGCCCACCAGGGACTTGAACTTGGTGGCGATGCTCAGGTTGCCTATCGCTATGTCTGTGGCGAACCAGGCCTGGAGGAGGCCCTGATACCGGAGGCCCACCCCGCCGACGAAGTTGCCGAGGAACAGGGGGAAGCCGAACCCCAGCATGCCCCTGAGGGAGCTCTCCCCTGCGTCGTTCCTCGCCACGGCCCGCTTCCCCCGGAGACAGTTGAATATCAGGAGGACCGATAGGAGGGCCACGGCTGTGTAGCTTATCATGTGCCCGGCGATGGCCCCCGAGACCCCGTATCCGTATTTTACTAGGAGGGGGGAGGCGGAGGCCTTGATGATTGACTGCGTCACCATCATCGCCGCCATGAGGTCCATCCTCTCCAGCCCGAAGAAGACGCTGCTCGCTGCGGTGAACACCGTGTGGACGATCACGAGGGCCGAGGTCAGCCTGACCAGATCCCCCAGCTCGGGGCGGGCCAGGGCCATCGCCGCCAGGGGATCCGCCGATGCGTACATGACCAGGGAGAGGATGAACGCCACGGACCCGTTGAAGAGGAGTCCGGTCCTCGTCATTCTCCGAATGTCGTCCCACCTCCCCTCCGCCTGGTACCGGGCCAGAAACCTGGTGAGGGCCTCCGCTATGCCCCAGTTGGAGAACAAGAGGAAGATCCCGGGGAGGACGAAGGAGAGGCCGTAGACTCCGTATTCCTGGGGGGTGAGGAGGCGGGCGACGAGGACTGCCCCGACGGCGTTTATGAGCTCCGAGAGGAAGTTACCCACGAAGAGGTAGAAGCTCCCCCGCGCCGACTTCCGGGCCACATCGTCAAGCTCGCTCATATGATGCTCACCCCTGGGTTGAAGGATATGGTCGCCGCACCGTCAGCCTTGAGTCACCAGAGATAGAATTGATTCTGTACAAGAGAATAAAAGTGACCCCCTGACTACTCGCATAGTTTCAGGATGTCCCTCGCAGTTACCGGTCTGATCTTTATCAGGATGAAGAGCCGGTCATATAGGCAACCAGCCTACGAGCAGTTGGCCTTCCTCCCTCGGTTACTATTATTTAATTCGCCGTTAGTATAGTTGATCCACGCATGACGAACGGGCAGAGCTCCATCTGGAGAATCAGGTTTACGGTCTTCGTCTCGGGCGCCGTGGTGATGGCCCTCGAACTTGTAGGGAGCAGGCTCCTCGCCCCCGCCTTCGGCGACAGCATCTTCGTCTGGGGCAGCCTGATAGGAGTCGTGATGGCCGCCCTCGCAGTAGGGTACTACACCGGTGGGAGGCTGGCGGACAGGAGGCCCAGCTACGGGGCCTTCTCCCTGATCACTCTGGTGGCCGGCATGCTCATCCTCCTGATCCCCCTCACCTCGCCACTGATCCTGGAGGCCGTCTACTACTCGGGTTTCGGCGAGAGGTACGGCCCCGTGCTCGCCTCCCTCCTGCTGCTGGCGGCCCCAACGACGCTGCTGGGCATGGTCTCCCCCTACTCGATCAGGATGGCGGCCCATAGCCTCCAGAACGTCGGGGGGATATCGGGCAGCCTCTACTCCATCTCGACCGGGGGCAGCATCTTCGGGACCTTCTTCACCGTCTTCGTCCTCATCCCCTCCTTCGGAGTACGGCAGATCATCTTCTCCCTGGGCGTTGTACTGATACTGGTCTCCCTCCTGGGCTTCGCCTGGAGGGCCAAGCTCTTCCTCCTCCTGATGGTACTCCTGATCATCACGCCGCAGACCCTGATCGGGGGAGCCCTATCCACGCGCAGCGGGACGGTCTTGTATCGCAAGGACACGCCCTACAGCACCCTGACCGTGGTCGACAACGCAGGCAGCGGCGTCAGGACCCTCTACCTCAACAACCTGGCGCAGAGCGCCATGTACCTGAACGGGTCCAACGGCGCCGTGTTCCGATACACGGACTACTTCAACCTGGCGTTCCTGTTTAACTCGGACGTCGAGAGTGTGCTGTTCATCGGCGGAGGGGGCTTCTCGGGGCCGAAGCAGTTCCTGGAGTACTACCCCAATCTGGCCGTGGACGTGGTCGAGGTGGACCCAGAGGTGGTGAGGGTCGCCGGGGAGTACTTTAACGTGGTCGAGGACCCGCGGCTCGGCGTCTTCGTCGATGACGGCCGCAGCTTCATGGCTGACGCCGGAGTGTACGACTTGATAGTCCTGGACGCCTACTCCAAGACGTATGTCCCATTCCACCTCATGACCCTGGAGTTCTTCCAGGCCCT
>JAUVHT010000047.1 GCA_030593155.1 Candidatus Bathyarchaeota archaeon | reverse complement strand
CTTGATCTCCTCAGCCAACTCTACAGGGGAGAAGCTTATTGCAGACAGATTGAAATCGGCGTGATGCACAAGTCCGGACAAGTCTGCATCCATGAGATCTAGGGTTGCCTTGATGCAATCCGGCATGTACATCATGGGAAGTGTGGAATCCTCCTTCAGAAAGCACGTGTATCTCTTGTGTTTGAGAGCCTCGTAGAAGATCTCCACGGCGTAATCAGTTGTTCCACCACCGGGAGGTGTTTTATAGCTTATTATCCCCGGATACCTCACCCCCCTCACGTCCAACCCGAACCTCTCGAAATAATAGTTACACAACAGTTCTCCCGCCACCTTGGTGAGGCCGTACATCGTACGAGGCTTGAGCACGGTCTCTTGAGGGGTGTTCTCCCTCGGCGTCTCCGGTCCGAAAGCGGCGATCGAGCTGGGAACGAACACCCTGAACATATCTTTCTCTCGGGCAGCCTCAAGCACGTGATATGTACCATTCATGTTCACATCCCATGCCAGCCACGGGTTATTCTCGCCTGCAACCGACAGAATGGCCGCCATATGGTATATGGTGTCGATGTCGTAGTTTTCGACGACTCTATCAATCGAGCTCCTATCTGTCACATTCACATTCTCATTTGGCCCATCCAAGAGCTCCCCGGTGGGAGGTCTTCTGTGGACGCCGACGACGACGTTCTCATTGCCATGCCTCGAGCGTAGAGCAGGGACAAGCTCAGAGCCAATCTGACCTGTGGCCCCAGTCACAAGGATCTTCTTCATCTCTTTCATGGTCATTTCAATCATCATTCTACAAATAAATGTGATATAACAATGTCGCCCAAATAACGAAAAAGGTTATAGATGCAATCCCTAGGATTATTCAAAGGTGTATCCGAATGAGAAATCCCACTAAATTCATGAAAGACGAATACGATGAACTCGTAGAGAAGTCGCTTGATTGGCGACTGAAGACCATCAGCGGTCCAAGCGAACCAGTCTCAAACGTCGACGGTCGAGACGTCATAGTTCTGTGTTCGAATAATTACCTGAACCTCACAACGCATCCTAAACTAAAGGAAGCGGCTCTCAAGGCTATTGAAACCCACGGAGTCGGTTCAGGCGCCGTCAGAGCCATCTCAGGCACGATGGATCTGCACATGGAACTCGAGGAGCGTCTCGCCAAGTTCAAGGGAGCTGAGGCTTCTCTGACGTATCCGACCGGATTCATGGCGAACTCTGGATTGATCCCGCAGCTCGCAGGAAAAGGAGATCTGATCGTGAGCGACGAGCTCAACCATGGGAGCATCATCGACGGCGTCCGCCTCACGAGGACCGACCGGGCCATATACAAGCACAACGACATGGAAGATCTGTCCAGAGTCCTGGACGAGGCGGAGAAGCACGACCCTGAGTATCGGAGGATCTTGATAATCACGGACGGGGTCTTCTCCATGGACGGGGACCTGGCCCCCCTAGACGAGGTGGCGAAACTCGGAGAGGAACACGGCGCCATGGTCTACGTGGACGACGCCCACGGCGAAGGAGTCCTCGGAGAGGGAGGACGCGGAATAGTCTCCCACTTCAACCTGGATCACAAGAAAGTCCATGTGGAGATGGGGACCTTCAGCAAGGCCTACGGCACCGTCGGCGGGCACGTCTCGGGCTCGCTGGATCTCGTAAAGTTCGCATGGAACAAGAGCCGGACGTGGCTCCTGAGTTCCTCCCACCCCCCGGCGGTGGTGGCGTCCACCATAGCATCCATCGACGTCCTCGAATCGGAGCCCCAGCACGTCCAGAACCTCTGGAAGAACACCGAATACTTCAAGAAGGCCGTGGATGACCTCGGGTTCAACACGGGAAAATCCCAGACCCCCATAATACCGGTCATCGTAGGCGAGAGCAGCAAGGCCAAGGCCCTGAGCGACAAACTATATGAGAAGGGAATATTCGTGGTCCCGATCGTCTTCCCGATGGTGGCCCGGGACCTCGCGAGGATACGGGTCCAAACGAGTGCGAAGCTAACCACGGAGCAGCTTGACACTGTCATCGAAGCCATAGAAGAGATCGGTAAACAGCTGAAAATAATATGATATGGGGCGTCTGAAAGATTACCCTAAATGAGCCCAAAATGGGATGGGCCACTCACCATTTTTTACATCTGAAGTTGAAGCCCACCGCAATGGTGGATGCAGTAAGTATAAACACATAAAGCCAGAACATTTTATCCGCCTCGTTTTCCCTACATTGGTCTCATGGGGATAACGAGCTCGGCGTACTGCTCCAAAAACGTGTTGCCCCGGTTCGTAGTGGTGTAAAGCCTGTTTTCCTGGGCATCCGACAGCATCCCGGTGTCTATCAACCTGCTCAGGTATTTCTTAACTATCTTGAAGTTAAGGTTGGCTTGATACACGATCTGGGTTTTCTTGGCTCCAGCCTTGGCCACTTGGAGGATATCCGCACATATATCCAGGTCGTTCCTTCTCATCCAATCCGCTCCTTTCAAGTCTATTAAGGAATTTAATTCTGATATAAGGCTTCTCTAACAAATTAAGAAAAAATTTCCCCTAATTAAGTAAAATAGGCTTGATTTATCCAATATAAGCAAGCACTTCCCAAAAATAGATGGTGTTTCCATTTATGGGAAAAGCATAGGCGAAGGATGCAACAATCGCATTCATAACTCTGCATACCCTTTGGATTAGGCTCATTTTAGCAGCCAAACTATCATTTTGTCCCATCAACGTGGGACAAAAACGGGAAAGGTAAGCTGGATCGTGCTAATATTGAATAATGGTGACGTTCACGGATCTCTGTAGTCATCCAAGAATTCTTTGAACCTGGAGAGGCCCTCCTTAAGGGTTTCAGCGTCGCCTCCCCATCCAATCCTCAGGAACCCCTCCATCCCGAAACACGTCCCCGGCACGAGCAGGACGCCTTTCTCCTCCATCAGGCGTAGGCAGAGTTCGACCGAGGTGATGCCCAACCCATGCTTCAGAAACGCCACGGTGCTCGCCATTGGAGGGACCCACTCGATCAGGGGCTCGTCATCGACCCAGTCAGAGAGGATCTCGAAGTTTGTCTTTACGATCCCCCGATTCCTCTCGTAGATCCGGTCGACGTTCTCCATCGCGAGGGTCGCCATGGCATCGGCGATCATCCCGTTGCTGATGGTGGTGTAATCCCTGCGGAGCTCGCACTCCTCGATGATGGCTCTTTCCGCGGCTATCCAGCCGAGCCTGAGGCCCGTGAGGGAGAAAGGCTTGGAGAACGAGCCCGTAGCCACTCCCTTTTCATACAGCTCGACCACAGACGAAACGGAGTCCCCGGGGTCGACGTAGACGCCCCGATACGACTCGTCGCTCAGCAGGTATGCTCCGGCTTCCTCGGCGATCTCACAGATCTCCCTGAGACGTTCATCCTGGATCAGGCTGCCAGTCGGGTTGTTAGGGTTGTTGATGACGATGAGCCTCGTCTTCTCGTCGACCAAGTCCCTGAGCTCGTCGGTGTCGGGGAGCCAACCGTCTTCCATGTGGAGATTGAGGAGCTTCACCTCAGCTCCGAAGGATCTCGCAACGCTGTAGAGCTGCTGGTACGTCGGGAAGACCGATACAACCGTGTCTCCGGGCTCCACGAGGCTGTAGAGGACCAAGAAATTAGCGCCTATCGCACCTCCGGCGACCAGTATGTTCTCGGGCGCCAGACCCTTGTAGAGGTTGGCTATCCCTCTCCGGAGACCGATGGACCCCGGAATGTAGCCATAGGTGAGCTGGGTGTCCCACATTTCTTGGAAAAAGTTCTCTCGCCCCATCAGGGTGAGGAACTCGCCCACCGTGAACGGGTCCACGCAAGTCTCCGAGCAGTTTATCTCGACATCATGCTCGTACTTGTTGAGCCATTTCTCGACGTGAAAAGTTTCGATCCTCATAGAGATGACCTTTGATCCATCATCGGCGCTCCCCTTTTATCACGTTTCTGACCCTTGAAAGTTCACTGGGGTTGACGCATCTACTCCTCGAAGAACTCGGTGAGGGCTCTACCCTTTTTCCGTTTGAGGACTTCGGCGCATCTCTGGGGGGATAATGCCTTGAACTCCAGATCCAGGGAAGCCAGGAGCCTCTGCGCGCCCTTCGCCAACTCTGGGGCCACCAGGATACCCCTAATTTTCCTGTTGTCGTCCGCGTAGTAAACGTCAATGTACTTCTTGAGCTGGAGCACGGCATCGCTGGTGGCTGCGTTCCTCTTTATCTCCACCAAAGTGAGCACGTTGTCCCTGTCCACCCCAAGGATGTCGATGAACCCCGGCTCCACGTGCTTTTCAGACGTAATGGGCCTGAACCCCTCCTCGAGGAGGGAGGGCTGGGCTAGTATGGCCTCCTGCATGTCCTTCTCGCTGGCGTGAAGGTGGAACCCCCCCGTGTCCTTGAGATCCATGACGGCGACAAGCAGTATTCTGTCGAACCTGACCTCGAGGGTCTCGTTCTCCTTTCTCCGGAAAGCCCTGACGTACAGGTGCCCGTCTTCCAGCCTGGTCCTGAAGAGGGATCCCGGAGGCTGCCAGTTTACAGGAGCGTAATCCCGGGGCCTGTGGATGAGAGCGGAACCGTCGGGTTTCATGATGAAAATTCTCTCCCCCGGTTCAAGTTTTGAGCTCGCCCTCCCTTCATAGTCGACGCTGCAGTTCCCGACGATGATGACCGTCCTGTGTCTCCAAGTCCCCGCCTTGATGGCCTGGTATGCATCGTCGAGGGTCGGGTTCTCCAAGACGCTCTTGGATATTTTTTCGCCCAGACTCAAACCTTAGGCTCCTCAGAGTAAGAACGGGGTCTTGTTACTTATAGAAGTTCGTCGTCGCACAGGAATTCTAGGTTGAATGGGATTATGATTTCATAATACATAATCGATATATATATCACTGCTCTATCTCCCGAACTGAAAAATAGGGGAACCCTTAATGGACATACTGATACGGGGGTTGTGCGAACAATATATCGACTGCAAACTTGAAGAGAGCGAGATCCAGGAAGTGAGGGATCTCTTCAACAACCTCGACATCCCTATATCAAAAAACGACATGGTGCTCGGATATTTTTTAGGGGCCGCAAACTCTCAACTTAAAAACCTCAGCATGACGGTCTACAATCGAGCTCCCGAGCCAACTGAGCTGGAATCCTATCAGAGGATCCTTGTGAGACGGTTTCCAGAGATAATGGCGAAGATCAATAGCCAGATCCCAGCTGATAAAGAAGAATCTGATGTCGTAACTCTTGATGATGGAAAAAACTCCCAAGGCAAACAGCAACCGATCGTTACCGAGGCGACGGAGCCCGAGGCTGGGGAGATTATCGTCTCTGAGATCGAGCTTAACCCGGTTGCCACCATCGACGATTCTGTGGCCCCAGTGGAGAGCATGAAGTTCAGCTTCCAGTCGCGTACCAATAATAATAAACCGGTCACCACCGTCCTCGGGATTCCCGTCAAAAAATGATTAATGACCCATTCTTGTAGAAAAAAGCAGCAAATAGGGGGAAACTGGATCAGCCGACGGAGGTAACCACGTTGATCCAGGGGGCGTTCATCTTCTCATCGTACACAGTCAGATGCTCTACCGCTCCAGATAGGACGAAGACGCCGTGACCCGGGAACATTCTCACAGGATTCAGGTCCAGCATCTTCTTGATCGACTTCTTCCAATCCGTCAATGAAAAGCCTGGGCCGTTTATGAAGCCGAGCTTCCCCTGAGCCGACGCAGTGTCGCCTGGGAATATACTCGTGACCCCTTCTTCGCGCATAACCATGGTGATGCCCCCCGGGGTGTGTCCCGGGGTGTGGACGATCTCGAACTCGACATCGCCCAGCCGCATCTTCTCTCCTCCCCTCAACGCAACGTCGACCTTGGAAGGCTCGAAGCTCAATCCGTTCTCCAGCCCCATCTGGTAGAGCGTGAGTTCTCCCAGGTTCTCCATCGCCTCCTTCTCGGCTTCGTGGGCCGCTATCTCGCATCCCGTCGCGTCCTTGATGGCCTTGTTGCCGCCGATGTGATCATAATGGCAGTGGGTTATGAACGCGACTTCGAGGGTTCCAGGGTCAAAGCCCATCTTCCTCATGTTATCCAGGACCCTCGGTATGCCGTTACCGCCGCCTGTGTCGATCAGAGCCAGGCTGCCGCTGCAGTCTACGAGGTACATGTTGCAGTCTCCTGTTGCGGAATACCCGTAGGCGCCCCCTCCGATGAGATAAACCCTTTCGGTGAGTTTCAAACAATACACCCGGTTAGTTACTACGTTGAGGGATTATTAGTGGATCTATCTAACATCGTAGAAAGCGCTTGTCGACCCTTCTTTAGGTATGGATGTAGTTATTGGCCAATGGAGTGGTTCGATGGTTCGAAGGTATCCCAAAGTAGACATGAAAATTGCATTTACTCTGTATTTCGTATACAAATAACCATGATGTTCGATGGAACTTCGACCATTTTTATCGACGCCTTATAATATATATACCTTCAAGAATAGGGACGGATATTCTGTCCATTGACATTAGGGCGGGTCGAGTTTCTTTCTAACGA
>JAUVHT010000143.1 GCA_030593155.1 Candidatus Bathyarchaeota archaeon | reverse complement strand
TAGGGAGGTCCAGAGGAAGATCCAGAAGTTCGCACGGCACATGGTGGCCAGCGGGGCCCAGGGGCCAAAGCTCTGCCTCAACTTCATGGGGTTGAAGGTTGGGAAGACCAGGAGGCCGATCATCATCGGTGACACGGTGAGCTACGAGATGAGGGAGGAGTTCCGGGTGGAGCTGGAAAAGCTGGGGCTGCTGGAGAAGAAGCCCATCACCGTCAAGGTGAAGCCGGACAAGTCCCTGGAGGAGCGGTTCTACAGGGTAGACGTGACCCCGGAGGTCATCGAGCAGTTCAGCCTCAGGACCGGGGAGGCCCTGGTGGACCCGGCGTCCAACGAGGTAGCCCACATCGACCTCCTCATAGGGAGAATAGACGGCCCCGTGGGGCAGGCCTACGCCAGCGCCCTCGCAAATCCCAGCAAGGAGAGGGAGGCCCTCCAGGTCATCCTGGAGCCCAACATGGCGGTGAAGCCCCCCACGATAATGGTACCAACCGTCCCCGTCAAGGGGATGAGGGACGCCAGCCTGGTCTACGGCCCCGCCCAGGAGGGCGTCGCTAAGGCCGTGGCCCAGTCGGTGGCGGACGGCATACTCCCCGAGACGGATGAGATCGCCCTGATAGCCAACGTGTTCGTCCACCCCTCGGCATCACGGCGTCGCAGGGTCTACATCAACAACTTCAAGGCGATGCGCCACGCCATCCGCAAGGCCATGGAGGGCAGGCCCACCGCCAAGGAGATGCTGAAGCACAAGGACAACGCCCGCCACCCCTTCAGGGAAAGCCTTTAAATCAGGTTCCCTCTTTTTTTCCTAAATCTTCTGGATGGTCCAAGTTTGACAGACATTCTAGTCAAGAACGGATACGTCCTCACCATGACGGGAGAGGGCGTGGGCATGATCGAGGACGGCGCTGTCGCCATCGCGGGGAACGAGATAGTTGCCGTGGGGAAGACGGATGAACTAAAGAAGGAATACGGTAGTGCAGAGAAGGTATTCGACGCCAGAGGGAAGGCGGTGCTCCCGGGGTTCGTGGACGCCCACGTTCACACCTCCATGAGCCTACTCAGGGGAGAAGGCCAGGACGTCCCCGAGATCGAGTGGATGCTCAAGACCATGGCCCCCTTCAGCAGGCACATCACGCTGGAGCACGACATCAAGGGCACCGCCCTCGGTGTTCTAGAAGCCCTGAAGGCGGGGACCACCTGCTTCGGCGAGATCGGCGGAGACATGGCCCCCATGGCCGAGCACGTATTCACCCCCTCCGGCGCCCGAGCCCACCTAGCGAACACCATCAACGAGATCGGCCCCGATTCCCGCCCCGACGCCCACAAGCCCTACATCTTCTTCGAGGACATCGGCGAGAGGAAGCTGAGGGAGAGCATCGAGTTCATCGGTGAGTGGGACGGGGCGGCCGACGGCAGGATCACCTGCATGTTCAGCCCCCACGCAGCGGACATGATGGGCAAGGAGATGCTGCTCAGGGTCAAAGAGGAAGCAAACAAAAGGGGTATGATGAGCCACATCCACGTCGCCCAGGGGGGCCGTGAGGCCATCCAGATCAATCTCAGATACGGAACCACCACCGTCAGATTCCTAGACGAGATCGGGTTCCTGGACGACACAGTCATCGCCGCCCACTGCCACCAGACCACAGACGAGGAGGTGGGCATCCTCGCCGACAGGGGGGTCAGGTACGTGAGCTGCCCCGCCAGCATAGGCATCATCGACGGCATCACCCCGCCTCTGGCGCTGTACCTCTCCTTGGGAGGTAAATCCGCAGCAATAGGCTCCGACCAAGCCAGCGGGAACAACAGCCACAACATGCTGGTGGAGATGAAGGTGGCTGCGCTGCTGAACAAGACACGGCACAGGGACCCGACGGTGCTCCCCGCCTGGAAGATGCTCAGGATCGCCACCGTCGAGGGCGCAGAGACCATCGGCCTCGGAGACTCAATAGGCTCATTGGAGCCCGGGAAAAAAGCGGACCTCATCCTCCTCGACCTCAGGGTCCCCCACATGACCCCGGTGCTGTCCACACCTGTCAGGAACATAGCCCCCAACATAGTCTACAGCGCCAGAGGAGACGAGATAGAGACAGTCATAATAGACGGCAGGGTTGTAATGGACGACCGCAGAGTCCTCACCATGGACGAGGAGAAGGTCATCGCGGAGGCCCAGGAGGCGGCGACGGAGATCTGCACGGCTGCTACGGACGACTACATGGCGGCTGACTCGCTGCTTGCGAAGGCCGCCAGGAAAGGGCTTCTATAAAAAAAAAGGGCTCCTTAAGAGGCCCTCATTTCTTCTTCAGGAAGTCCGGTTGGGTCGAGTCGTATTTCAGGGCGGCCTCCCTGTCCCCGACGATGTTCTTCAGGTAGTCCCGGACGCCGTCCCTGTCCCAGTCCCCGTACTCCTCGTGGGCGTCGATGTAGTTCTGGGGCATGGGGTGGCTCCCCACGACCACGGGCAGCCCCACGTAGTTCTCGATGTAGTTGACGAAGTCCCCGATGTAGGGGCAGGCGGGGTATCCTGCGAGGAAGCAGGAGGCCAGGTGGATGACCTCCGCCCCATACTTCTTCATGTCGGCGGGGCTGAACTCCAGCCTCTCCCCGGGGCAGCCCCCGCAGGGGATGAAGCCCACGACGTCTATGGGCTCGTCCTCGGGGTAGCCGGCGAAGGCCCCGTCCCTCTCCCTGATGGACATGAAGCACTTGTTCCCGGTGCACTTCCTGTTCCTGTCGCATATCATGATGCCTACTTTGACCATGGCGAATCATAGCGGAATGTTAGCCCAGGCTAATAACGGTTTTCATAGGAGATGCTATCCATCGAGGAACACACTGCATGGCGTCAGATCTTTCCCACACAGGGGAAGATATATCAGCGGAGATCGACAACGTCAGGGAGAGAAAGGAGAACCTTACTTTGCGGAAGAAGGCCGTCGTCAGCATCCTAGCGGTCGTCGCCGTAGCCGTGCTCTCCGGCGTGGTTCTCTGGAGGTGGTCCACAGACCCCGACCAGCTTGGCCAGTTCGGGCTGGGCGGGATCTTCCTCGCGTCGATGCTGAGCCACCT
>JAUVHT010000118.1 GCA_030593155.1 Candidatus Bathyarchaeota archaeon | reverse complement strand
TCACGCCCTTCTGCTCGCGAAGCTTCTCCACCAGCTCGCTCACCGGGACCCGGCCCAGCCGGCCGCCATCCTGCTTCAGCAGCACGGCCTCCAGAGTCCCCTCGAGCTCCTTAGCCACCTCCGCCAGCGCCCCGAGGCCCTCCACCTCCTTGAGGGGGGTCTTCGCGGCCAGCGCGCGGTCGATCTCCTTGGCATCCAGCTCCTCCACCTCCTTGCCCCGAGGCGCACGCGCCACGAAGTTCGGCCTGGCCACCTGCAACAGCTCCTTCAGGATCAGGTCACCGCCCCGATCCCCATCCAAGAAAGCCGTGATCTCCTTCTTCTTCGCCAGGTTGATGATGGTCTTGGGCACCTTCACCCCCTCGAGGGCGATGACGCCGCCGTAGCCCGCCTTCAGCAGGTTGATCACGTCGGCCCGCCCCTCCACCAAGATGAGACTCTTCATCTTAGAGATGTCGGGGGTAGCGGTCAGCTTCTCCCGGCCGTAACTGACAGGCTTGACCTTCTTGTCAGCCCTGGAGACTTCGGTGAGGAGCTTCGAGATGTCCTGCCCATCCTTCACCACCCAGTCCCGCATCAGCTCCTTCGCCCGCTTCAGTATCTTCTCCCTCTTGTCGACGCGGACGTCGGATATCTTCTCTATGGAGATCTTCGCCTCGCAAGGTCCTATCCTGTCCACGGTCTCCATGGCGGCGGCTATGATGGCTGTCTCGGCCCGGTCAAGGCTGGAGGGGGCGACGATCCTCCCCTCGGTCCTGTCCTTCTCGGACTTGAGGGTGATGTCGATCCGCCCTATCTTCCCTGACTTCTGAAGTTCCCTGAGCTCGAACTCCTTGGGGAAGAGGCCCTCGGTCTGGCCGAAGATGGCGCCGATGACGTCGTGCCTCTCGACTACGCCGTCAACGACGAAGGTGGCCTCGATGAGGTACTTAGAACTCTTCTTATCCTTTGAACCCATATGTTCACACACTTTTTCATTCTTTTCACCCTCTGCGCAGGTGACTCTTCTCCTCCTAGAGTTCACCTGGGCATGACAGAATCAGACCCTTCGTGAATATGGGGGGGACGACGCTCCGACGTTACGGGAGCCCGTCAGTCGCCCTGCGGTGAGAGTGATAGGGTGTTTCCTGCACCCTGAGTTAAAGCCACAAGACCTCAATAAAAACCTTCCCGAATAGAAACTTGCTACAACCACCAAGACCAAAGACGAGAGCATGGGGCGCAAGGAACTTCGACGTGATGCCCCGCATCGAGCTCATGCTAGGCATTAGGGGAGGCATTTATTTGCTTGTTCCTCTGTCTTAGATGAGGGTCTAATCAGATGGTTATCAAGGTAGGGATCAACGGCTTTGGGAGGATAGGCCGCCTCTTTTACCGGGCAATACTCGAGACAGGGACGAAGGTGGAGGTCATCGGGGTGAACGACCTGACGGACGCCGCGACCCTCGCCCATCTGCTCAAATACGACAGCGTCCACGGACGGCTGAGCAACGAGGTCTCCGCCGGGGACGGATCTATCATCGTCGACGGGAAGGAGCTGAAGGTTTTCTCCGAGCCAGAGCCGTCGAAAATACCCTGGGGAGACATAGGCGTCCACACGGTCGTGGATGCAACCGGGCGATTCAGGGAGAAGAGCCTGGCCCTGAAGCACATAGAGGCGGGAGCGAGCAAGGTGCTCATATCCGCGCCTGCGAAGGGAGTCGACGCGACGATCGTGCCCGGCGTGAACGACGGCGTCTACGACCCCGACAATCACAGCGTCATATCCCTCGCCTCCTGCACCACCAACTGCCTGGCCTCCATGGCGAAGGTGCTCAACGACGCCTTCAAGATCGAGTCTGGGCTGATGACGACGGTCCACGCCTACACCAACGACCAGCGGCTCCTCGACATGCAGCACAGGGACCTGCGGAGGGCAAGAGCGGCCGCCAGCAACATCGTGGTCACCACGACCGGAGCCGCATCGGCCATAGGCCTGGTGCTGCCGGAGCTGGCCGGGAAGCTCAACGGCCTAGCCATGAGGGTCCCGGTGGCGAACGTCTCGGTCATCGATCTGGTGGTAAACACCAAGAAACCCATAGACGCCGACTCGGTGAACGACGTCTACAAGGAGGCCATGGAGGGAGCCCTGAAAGGCATCCTCGACTACACGGAGGAGCCCCTCGTCTCCTCGGACTACATACACAACCCCCACTCGGTCACGATAGACGGCCTCTCGACGATGGCGTCGGGCAACATGGCCAAGGTGATAGGCTGGTACGACAACGAGTGGGGCTACTCCTGCAGGCTGGTCTGGATGACGGAGAAGATCGGCCGGCTGGCCGGCTGAGCCCCTCCTATCTCGTGATCGTCAGCCGCCTCATCTTCTCGAGGTTCTCGGGCTTCCTCTCGAAGTACTCCGCCACCGGCTCGAGGAGCTTCACGACAGCCTCTGAGACTCCGTTCTTCAGATCCAGGGGGTGCAGCTCCCCCTTCCCGAAGGCCTCCGCCAGCTCCTCGAAGCTGTGGAAGGTCACGTCCCCGCCGTACTTGCTTGGCCTCTCGACGTCCAGCTTGCCCAGGTAGGGGAAGACCAGCATCCTAGCGTGGTCCAGGACGGGGTTGCCCATGACCACCTTCTCTGGGCAGAATGCCTCCCGGTACTTCTCCCTCACCTCCTCGGGCGAGTCGTTGATCCACAGGGCTCCCTTCCCCACGCTCTTGCTCATCTTGTGCCTGATGCTCTTGTCGATGGCCTCGTCCTCGTCGAAGCTGCCCTCCGCCGCCGTCACCTGGAGCCCCGGGAGGAGGGGGTTGTGGAGGCAGACGGGGGGCTTGAAACCCAGCCTGGGCGCGACCTCCCTGGCGAGCATGTGGACCTTCCTCTGGTCCATGCCGGAGCAGGCGCAGTCCAGCTCCATCTGGAATATGTCGCTGGTCTGCATGGCGGGGTAGAGGGCCCAGGAGGTCTCGACGTCCACCGAGTCCGCGCTCCTCCCCATGATGGGCATGGCCCGGAGGGTCCTCCTGAGGCTGGTGGACTTCATCACCCGCACCACCTTCTCCCAGTAGTCCTTGGTGTCCACGACGTCAGACGCCCAGAGGTACTCCACCTTCCCCTCGGGGAGCCCGAGCGCCGTGAAGCAGTCCTTGAAGTACTCGGCGGCGACGGCGAGGTTCTCAAGCTTCCCCCCCATCTTGTTGTTGATCCACCCGTGCCACTCTGCGAGGTAGATGATGAAGTGGAAGCCGGCGTCGGCGTAGTCGCGCATCTTCTTCCCCACGATGAGCCCGGTGCCCGCGTGCATCAGGCCGCTGGGCTCGAAGCCGACGTAACCCCGGGGATGATCCTTGGTCTCCAGAAGCTCGCGGAGCTCGTCGACGACGATGATCTCCTGGAGGCCTCGCGTAACCATCTCTAGACGGGTCTCAACATCCATGGATCTCGCCTCGAAACGGATATTGGAGGGGAGAGCGCCGATTTAAGGTTTAAGGGCAGGCGTCCCTGTCCCTCGGGGCAAACTCACGGCCTCACGGATGGGACAACGTCCCCCTCAGCCGAGCTCTCTCATCCCAGAGGATTCCGACGCCCGCCCTGCCCACCTGTGCCATGTCTGGGTAACCCCGAATCACAGGCAGCCCTCCGCGAGGTCCGTCTGCATGGCGCGTCGACTGGCGGGCACATAAACAGGAACAGGCAGCCAC
>JAUVHT010000133.1 GCA_030593155.1 Candidatus Bathyarchaeota archaeon | reverse complement strand
ACCTTGGCCACCAGCTCCCGGGTGATACAATCCATACTCCTGGCTAGGCTGTGCTCCCCGAACATCCTCTTAAACGTCGAAAACGCAGTCTCCACGGCCCACCTCCTGCCGTAACCCTTCTCCCGAGCCCAATCCTCATAACCCAGCTCCTGGAACTCCCGCACCGCCCTCCCCCTCGCAGATGACCGGGTACTCGGCACGCTGTTCCTCCTGGGCTTGATCACCGCCTCGATACCCCGCGCCTCTAGGGCCTTAAACACCTCACCCGAGTCGTAGGCCCCGTCCCCCAGCAGCCCCGAGACCCTCCTCCTCTCCTCGGCCTCTTTCACCAGACCCGGGAAGGCCTTGACATCGTGCATGTCGTCGGTGGAGACCTCCATGGCCACGATCTCCTTGGTTCTCGCGTCTACGGCGAAGTGGAGCTTCACATACCGCTTCTTCTTCCCGTGCTTTCGTTCCACCCATCCCCCGGCCAGACGGACCTTGACGCCGGTGGAGTCCACGGCGATGGTTATGGGCTCGTCGCTTTCTCTCAGCGCCATGTAGGGGTCGGGGTTCAGGCCTAGGCTGCGCTTCCTGAGGCCCGAGTAGTCGCCCGGGGGGAGCTGGGGTACGAGTTTGTGGAGGGCTCGGGTGAATCCTTCTAGCTGGCGGTAGGGTACGCTGTAGAGGCTTCGGAAGGCGGTGAGGAACTGGATGTAGGTGGGTGTGAGCTTGTAGGGACGGCCTTCCTTTCCGTGGTTTATGGCGTCGAGTTCGTTCTGGTAGTTCTCTACGAAGCTCAGTTCGAGGATGAGTTCTCCTCTTCTGATGAGGCGTTCGTCTGTTTCTCTCCAGTTGGTGGCCATGATGGTACTATTAACGTAAACGCGAAATAAACCTTATGGATAATCCACAAAGCATTGAATATTTCAATTTTTACGCCATTCTACATTTTGAGGGCTGAGGTTAAGGCGTTTATATATCTAAGAAAATATGCCGTTTGGTAAAAAAACCCATTGGATGCCTATTATTTCTCCATACGGCGAAGGCTGTTTATTGCCTCGGATGAGTCAATGTATAAAGGAATGTTTTTATTGAATTCATGTTCCTTTGATACGGGCGGGTGAGAAAATGCCCCATAAACTGAAGAAATGGAGAAAACAACGAGGTTCCAGGTATTGCGGCTGGGGCCAGGTCGGCCAGCACCGGAAGGGTGGCATGAGGGGCGGCAAGGGCAAGGCCGGCGGAAGGAAGCACTTCTGGATTCGAACTGTAAAGTATGAGCCTGATCGATACAAGAGTATCGGATTCAAGCCACCCTCTTCGCTGAAGCCAAGGCCGGATGTCATCAACGTCGGAGAGCTCATGGATATCGCGGCCAACGTGCACGGCTTCGAGACCATCGCAGCAGGCACTGAGGGCCTCACATTGGATCTCGATTCCCTGGGCATCGATAAGCTCCTGGGCAGGGGGAGCATCGGCGTCCCCCTCAACGTAAAAGTCTCGGAGTACAGCTCCCGGGCCCTCGAGAAGCTCGAGGCCGCCGGTGGCCAGATCATCGAGGCTGAGTGATACCCTTGGGCGCCTTCCTCAATCTGTTCAAGCCCATCTCCCGGATTGTACCGGAGGTGAAGGCGCCTGAGAGGAAGGTTGGCTTCAACCAGAGGTTGCTCTGGACTATCATCTCCCTCGTAGTCTACCTTGTCATGGCGGAGACCCCCCTGTATGGGATTCCCCTTCAGGAGGGTCAGGGAGGGCTCCAGTCTATGCGGATCATCTTCGCCTCCACCCGGGGGACCCTCCTCGAGCTGGGGATCGGACCCATCGTCACCGCCGGACTCATCATCCAACTCCTCGCGGGCTCCGACATCATAGAGTTCGACAACACCAATCCCGAGCACAGGGCGCTCTTCACCACGGCGAGCAAGGTGTTCTCGTTCCTTATGATATTCCTCCAGGCGGGGCTCATGATCATGGGGGGCACATATGGGGCCATCGGTTTCTCGAATTCGCTTCTAGTGTTCGGCCAGCTCCTGGCCGCCGGGCTATTCATCATGCTCCTCGACGAGTTGATCCAGAAGGGCTGGGGCATCGGGAGTGGTATCAGCCTTTTCATCGTCGCAGGGATCACCAAGACGATCTGGTGGAGCTCTTTCGCTCTCTACACGGTCGGGGACGGTAAAAGGTACGGGGCGATCCCCGCCCTACTCGAGGGGATCTTCAGAGGGGAGTCCGTCTGGAGCTGGCTTCACAGGACGGGGGGCTGGCCCGACATGCTGGGGCTTCTCACCACCATCGCGGTCTTCGCATTCGTCGTGTACATCGAGGGAATGAAGATTGAGCTCCCCATCAGCCACTCCCTGTACCGGGGTTTCAGGGGGAAGATGCCCATCAAGCTCCTCTACGTCTCCAACATCCCCGTCATCCTCGCCTACGCCGTCTTCGCCAATATTCAGCTGGTCGGTCAGCAGGTCTTCTTCAGGTTCAATCAGGACGGCGCGAACAAGGCGCTGAACCTCATCGGGACCTACAACGCCACGACGGGGAGGCCCACCGGGGGGCTGGCGTACTATGTTTCGTCTCCCGGCGCCCTGGATGCCGTGATGGCGGATCCTGTACGCGCTCTAATCTACACCATAATTGTCGTTGGGGTCTGTGTTCTATTCTCCATAACCTGGCTCGAGATAGGGGGCCTCGGGGCGGAGAACATGGCGGACCAGCTACTCGGGTCGGGGATGCAGATACCCGGGTTCAGGAGGAGCAGGAGGCCCCTGGTCAACCTCCTGAACAGGTACATCCCCACCATCACTATCATCAGCGGACTCGTAGTGGGAACCCTCGCGGCTCTCTCAGAGTTCTTGGGCGTCTTCGGCTCCGGTATGGGGGCCCTCCTCTGCGTGAGCATACTCTACCAGTATTACCAGACCATGGTCCAGGAGCAGGTCGAGGACCTGTACCCCTTCCTGAGGGGCGCCTTCAGCTGACCCCGGAGGCTCCAGCATGGCTGAGACGAAGAAGCTGTTCAACGACAACCCCTACCTGACCTCATTCAAAGGAAAGGTAGTGAGGGTCGACGGAAACATCGTACAGCTGGACCAGACAGCATTCTACCCCGAGGGCGGAGGCCAGGTCGGGGACACGGGCGTCATCGGCGGCGTGAGGGTCGTCGACACCCGGAAGGACAATGGAACCATCCGGCACATCCTCGAGGCTCCCCCTGTTTTCGGAGTGGGGGACGAGGTGGAG
>JAUVHT010000031.1 GCA_030593155.1 Candidatus Bathyarchaeota archaeon | reverse complement strand
CCCCTTCAGCTGCGAGAGGGTGAAGATGATGGAGCTCTCCATCTCGATGGAGAGGACGTTGGCGGCCCCGTATCTGGCGAGGGCCTCCTCGTTCCCACCGTAATAGGCATCCGACGACATGACTATCCCCGGGTGGACCATCCTGCCCAGCTCCTCGGCGGCCTGGAGAAGGGCCAGGGTAACGTCGAAGCTCGCCACCGCGGGATACTCGATGGGCACATAGGTCCTAGAGGTCCCCTCGGCTCGCACAGCAGCGGTCGCGACAACGATGTCTCCGTTTTCCAGGTGGGGTTGGAGGGCGCCCGTGGTTCCCACCCGGATGAATGTGTCCGCCCCTATCTTCGTCAGCTCCTCGACGACGATGGCCGCGGAGGGGCAGCCTATTCCGGTGGAGCAGGCCGACACGCCTACGCCGCCCGCTTCCCCAGTGTAGGTCACGTACCCCCTGTAGTCGGCGACCTTGTGGGCCTCGTCGAAGAACGAGGCTATCTTCTCCACCCTGTTGGGATCCCCGGGGAGGAACACGTATCTCGCGACGTCCCCCACGCCGCACATGATGTGAGGCTGCATCCTTTTCTTCAAAGCGGACCCTCTGTAGGAATTCAGAGAGGTCTTCGGCCTTTAAACATAAAATTTAAGCGGTCTCGCGGGTCACTTCCGACTTCTTCGGGACTATGACCACTCTGTGGTCCCTGAACAGGATCCACCGGATCTTGTCCCCGTCATTGAACCCGAAGTGATCGACTATCTCCTTGGGTACCGTGGTTCGCCTCCGGGTGCCCCGTATCGTCAGAGAGGTCTCCGTGATGTACTTCACCTCGTCGAGGTTTATCTGCATGGCAATCCCAGTAAAATACTCGTAAATCGGTATAAGTACATTGGTCACAGACCAACATGTTATCCTGAATATTCTATTTTTTCCGAAAAATCTCGAAAACAGCCTATGAGGGCTAAACGACGTTCTTGTCGCCCTCGCTTCAATACGCGGACGCTGATTCAACGTTGAGGGAATGCAAAGGTCTAAGCCAAGCTCAGGGACATGGTGCCCGGGCGCGTGCGCACAACCTGAAACTCTACGGGACACTCATGCTGGGTCAGCTGCTCTACCCCGATGAGATGCCCAAGAAGCTCGTAATCCTGGGTGTGGAGGCGTCGGACGTGGACTCCTTCAATGCCGGGCTGTCGCCGAAGGTGGAGCAGTCCATCCCTGATATAATCGGAACGATAAAAGAGGAACTAGGAAACTATGTCAGCCCTCTCCATATCAATTCCCACGAACCCGATTATTTTCCGAGATATCCCTCATTCCGAAAAATGGTTCAAAAAAAGAAAAATGGAGGGGGTTAAGGTTCTAGCCTGTTGTCATCGGGCATCCAGCTTGTCCCTGACCCATGAAGCCCTGGCCTCTGCCGCCAAAGCGTCGGTTCAGGCCGTTGAAGCTTCTGCCGCCGTTCTCGCCGTAGTGGGGGCCGCTGAACAATGGGGGTTCAATCCCCCACTCTTGCAGCGTCCCGGCGATCATGTCCCGGATCTCCTCATGGGTGGCGCCCTCCTCTAGAAGGGCCTCGATGGCGGAGACCAGTTCGTCCCTCTGCTCGTCTGAGAGGGTCAACCAGAATCCCCGTCCGTTCCTGATCCCCACGGGGCCTAGGCCCTGGCAGATGAACTCCTCGACGCCGTCCTCTGGCTCCTGGGCCACACCGGGGGCGCCGACGTCCGCCAGGACGATTCCGACGCCTCCGATGACCAGCGCGATGAGGGCCATCGATGTCAGCAGGATGGTGGTTCTTTTGTCCAATCGTTTTCACCTCGGGACATCCACTGGAAGGGCGTAATTAAATGATTTTTCAAAATTATATCAGAATCTGATCTGAATCGTGTACGCCGACGGAGGCATGAGTCCCCATTCGGAAGGGCGCTCAAGGGGCGAAAAAGGTTAGACTTATGTCCTCCGCGCGACCTAATCGAGATAAACCGAGACATTTTATCTGGGGTATCATTGATGTCTGGACGGGCTCGCGCCTTCAAGCACCTCCTGCAATGGTTGATAGCCGGCTCCAGGGGAGGCGTCAACAGGGCGAGGATCATCCGGGCTCTGCGGGACGAGCCACAGAACGCCAATCAGCTGACCGGCGTCCTCGAGGTCGACTACCGGACGATAAGGCACCACATAGACGTTCTGGCGAAGAACGGCATCATAACCTCCATGGGGGAGCGCTACGGGGTCATGTTCTTCCTCTCCTCCGAAATGGAGGAGAACTACCCCATTTTTGAGGAGATTTGGAACAAATTTGGAAAAAAGGAGAAAAAGAACGGGGAGGAATGAAATCACGAATGGAGAAGGATCTTAAGATCATCCTAGCCGTGGCCGCAGCAGCGGTCATAATCATGGCATTTACTACGTGGGCCACCCCCACACCATACTCGAGTCACATGTGGGAGCCCAGGAGAGGCGGTATGATGCAGAATGGGATGATGCGCATCGACCTGGAGGTCTACTACATGGCAAAGATGGCCATCTCCACTGTGAACTCCGTCCTCCTCCTCGGGCTTCTGGCCATCTACGTCGACATCTACAGGAAGACGGAGTCCGAGTTCACGCTAGGGTTGATAATCTTCTGCGTAGCCCTCCTCCTCTACGCGGTTACATCCAATCCATGGGTCCATCAACTGCTGGGATACAGGGGATCCGGCCTGGGGCCCTTCGCCATGCTGCCGGACACGTTCACATTGGTCGCATCTGTCGTTCTTCTGTACCTCAGCCAGAAATGACGGGCAGACATCCGCCTGCCTCAGGGAGTTAGAGGGTGGAAGGCCAGCGTCCCTCCACCCGCATGGCTTCATGACTCCCCGGCCAGGGCGGCATGGTGGCGATCAGGGAGCAGAGGGGCTCCTCACCGGTGTTCCTGAACTGGAAACGGGTGCCCCTGGGGAGGGTCAGGCACGCACCGGGGCCGACTTTGACTACCTCCTCCCGATCTCCCTGTCTTCTCCACATCTCCCCCCTCCCGCTGATGAAAAACCAGATCTCGTCGACCGTCTCGTGGTTTACAGCTACCGATGTGCACCGAGAAGATAGTGTGCAATGGGCGAAGCTGCCTCCCGATAATTTCAACAAGGGTCGAACATCAGAACCGTCTGGGGCCAACTCGAATTCTTCCGGTAGACGTGTCGTCTGGAACCCAACCACGCAAGACCCTCCTTTCGACGATCCAAAGTCGGTGCAAACATATTAATACTCAGAGGCCGGGCGAGAACCCTCACCGGCGACGCTTCCCAGCGTTGATTGGAAACGTTAAGTATCATGTTCATATATAGGTTGATTCAAGGGACATGCATTGGCCACGGCTTTCGTTTTGATCAACGTCGAGATCGGTTCCGAGGACGAGGTGCTGAGGGGCCTCAAGCCCATCTCTGAGGTAAAGGAAGCCCATCTGGTGTACGGCGTCTATGATATCATCGCCCGCATCGAGACGGAGACCATGCAGGAGCTCAAGGATGCCGTCAGCTGGAAAATCAGGCGTGTGGACAAGGTCCGCTCGACGCTGACCATGATAGTGGTATAGACTCGGACGTACCTTCTCATTTTTTTCATCCCACGGGTTAGAGCGAGGTCCGCTCTCTTTTCGGGTGGTCCCTAGATCCTACAGGACGCCGAGGAAGGAGATCACCCTGAGAAGAACGCCCCCGAGGACGACGGCGAGCAGGATCTCGGACGCCGTGATTATGGCCGCTCTCTTGTAGCCGAACTCCTTCACGAGGACGGCTATCGTGGCGATGCACGGGATGTAGAGCATGACGACGAAGGCGAAGACGAACATCTGGACGGGCGTGAGGATGAGGGCGAAGTTGCTGGTCCCCAGCATGGAAGCCAGCAGTATCAGCGTCAGCTCCTTCCGCAGTATCCCGAAGATGAGCACGACCCCAGTCACCGCTGGCAACCCCAGCCAGAACACCGTGACGGGGCTCATGATCCCCTGGACGACGTCCAGCAGCCCCACCATCCCCGCGAGGATGATGACCATGTTCCCTACGACTATGAGGGGAAAGGCCTCGAATACGAAGTCCTTCAGCCTGAACCAGGTCCTCTGGGCCGTCACCTTCACGGAGGGCATCCTGTAGGACGGCATCTCCATTATCAGCCCCATGGGCTCCCCCGGCACCGCCTTGAACGCCACGCGGCCCAGCAGGAAGATGATGATGAAGTCGATGAGGTAGAGCAGCAGCGCCCACTCGAAGCCGACGTACTCGGCCACCAACCCCATTATCACGATGCTCCGGGCCGCGCAGGGTACCAGGCTCGCCACGAACGCACATATCAGCCGCTCCCGCTCCGTCTCCATGATCCTACACCCGAGGCAGGCGGGGACGTTGCAGCCGAAGCCGAGCATCAGGGGGATGAACGCCTTCCCGTGGAGGCCTATCCGGTGCATCACCGAGTCCATCAGGAAGGCTATCCGGGCGAGGTAGCCAGAGTCCTCGAGCACGGAGAGGACGATGAAGAATGGCACGATGTACGGCAACGCTATTCCGACGCCGCCTAGTACGCCGTCGATTGGGCCGTCCCAGACGAAGGTTGCTACCGCCCCAGTTCCGAAAACGCCGAAGTATGCCTCGTTCAGGGCTGAGAAGGCATGGTCCAAGAGGCCCGTCACGTAGTCCCCGAGGGAGAAGATGGAGAAGAAGACTCCCAGGATCGCCGCCGCCATGAAGACGTACCCCAGCACGGGGTGGCTGGTCAGTTCCACCAGTCGATCCTTCGGCCTCCTCTCAGGGTCGCGATGGGTCGAGGCCGAGGCCGCTATCCGATGGGCGATGGAGTAGCGCTCCGAGGATATCACGCTGGGGACGTCGTGGCCGTGGATCTCCTCTATCTCTTGAGAAATTCGTTCCACCGCCTCCTCGACGGTGGGCTTGGCTGCGTAGACTCGCTTACTGATCTCGGCATCTCCCTCCAGGAGTTTAATGGCGATCCATCTGAGGGGATAGGGGCTCTCGAACCCCTCAAGGGCGCGTGTGACCTCTTCGATGCGTCCTTCGATCTCGGCGCCGAAGGGAAGGGGAGCGGCCGTCCCCCTCTTTTCCCGTTCGGCTGCCACAACCTGCTCCATCAGCTCTTGGAGGCCGACCCCCCTCACCGCCACCGTCGGGACCACGGGGACCCCGAGCTCCTCCGACAGCCTCCCTGTGTCGATGTCGATCCCCTTCTTATCAGCCATGTCGACCTGATTCAGGGCGAGGATCAACCGGGGTTCCAGCTCCAGCAACTGGAGGGTTAAGAAGAGATTTCTCTCGAGGCTCGAGGCGTCGACGACGTTCACCAGGACGTCAGGCTGCTCGACAGCGATGTACTCCCTGCTCACCAGCTCCTCGATGGAGTAGGTGGACAGGCTGTAGATGCCTGGGAGGTCGAGGACATCTATCGTGTAGCCCCGGAAGACGAGGGTGCCCTCGGCCCTCTCCACGGTCTTACCGGGCCAGTTTCCCACGTGCTGGTGGAGACCGGTGAACTCGTTGAAGATGACGCTCTTGCCCACGTTGGCATTGCCCGCCAGGGCGATGGTGAGGTTCCCCTCGCTCAGATAGCGTGCTCCTCGATGGCGTCGCGGACGCCACCTACCTGTTAGCTTTTCCCAATGTCGTCTATGGCTCATGGCGGGTCAACCGGATAGCGAGGGTCTAATGGTGGGGTCCATGGGGGTGACCGCGTTTCAGACGGTCGTTCTCCATCTCGACGAAAACCTTCTCTGCGAGACCCCGGCCGAGGGCGAGGGTCGTCTCTCTGACGCTGACCTCGAGGGGACCGTTGAACGGAGCAGCGTTCACCACGGTTACCTCGGTACCATTCGTGAGGCCCATGTCGAGGAGTCGCTGGCACGCACGTGTCCCGCCCCTGACGAAGGCGACCCTACCCCTCTCCCCAGGCTTGAGGTTCGAGAGCTCCGTGAGCAGCATCAAGGAGCCGTCCTCCCTCGCAGATACGCATTCGTCACAGTCTTCGACGTTGAGAGGGCACGGAGGGATGGGTTTCTCGTCGTCAGGACAGGTCTCCGGGCTGTCCAGGGCCTTGCAGAGGGCCAGGGCGGCCTCGTCGGACAGGGTGTGCTCCATCCTGCAAGCCTCGTCGTGGACCTTGTCACGGTGGAAGCCCAGGAAGTCGTGGAGGAACCGCTCTAGTAGGCGGTGCTTGCGAACCACCTTCTGGGCTAGGGCCATGCCCCTGCCGGTGAGCGCTACGCCCTTGTAAGGCTGGTGTTCGACCAGGCCCTCTGCCGCCAGCTTCTTGATCATCTGGGTGACGCTGGGGGGCGCTACCTTCAGCTTCTTCGCGAGCTCCGTGTTCTTGGCCAGCTCCCCTTTCTCGTTGAAGGAGTAGATGGCTTCCAAGTATTCCTCGACGCTGTGGCTGCTCAAGGTTTATCTGAATTTAGGATGAACTAAAATATATAAATATTAGGGCAGCCTAAAAACCTACCAACAACGTGGATATCATCGTCATATCGAATGCGACCGAGGGTTCTAGCGATCACGGGCGCGATGATCGTTCATGTCCTCTCAATCTCCCCTGCTTTGAAGAGTTGATGGCTCGAACATCAGGACATAGGAAGGCTCCAAGCTTCTCGGACGGTGCTCCACGTTCTTAGGGACGACCGCCAGCTGACCGGCTTGAAGAGCGACGTCTGGATACCCCTTCAATTGGATGACTATCCTCCCGCTGTAAACATAGAAGAGCTCGTCCTCGTTCGTGTGCCTGTGCCAGCGGTACACGCCCTGGAACAGCGCCATCCTGACGACCTGATCGTTCACCTGCACAACGTCAACGGGAGACCAAGGTTCGTCGATCGTTTCAAGTGTATCCTCAAGGTCGATTGCGGTAATCATAGCAGGAAGATGTGTCGAATGAGGGTATTTTGAATTACCTCATGGAGGGGGGTAAGAAGGATTTCCTTGCAAATGGTTCCTGGCCGCACAGAATGCGCGCTCGACAATTTAATTGGGATCAGACCAAGGCGTAGGAGTACCTCGGGGTGTCAGGTATGCCCCCCTCTGGTCTAAGGTCAATCCGCTCCCGGATTTTCCCCTGGGCGATGAGCGTGTCCAGGGTCTTGATGTAGGGGTTGACGACGGTCACACCCGCTCTCCTGTACTCCTCCCATTTCTCTTGGGATATCCCCAAGGCTTTCGCCAACCCGTTCTTGTTCAGTTGACGCTCCAGCACCTTGAAGTCGAGCTCGCCCTTCCTCCTCAGGAGATCCAGTATATGGGTCCCCAATTCGCTCTTGTCCAGCTCCAATTGGGGGGCTCTGCGACTCGGGTCCAGGGGCATCACCTCGACCCCCTTCCTTGTGAGCTTCAGGAGGGAGTTCTTCGGGGGCTCGAACATCCTATCCAGCTCGTCCCTCACGTCGTGGAAGCCGATGGGGCTGCTGCTGAACATGGCCTCGTTCTCCCCTACGGCGACGACGCACCTCTGATGCCAGTTGGCGATCCAGATGGCCTCGGGCTGCTCGGTTGTGATGCAAGCGAGTAGGAACGTGCCCTTGAGTCGGGACGCGATGCTCCTCAGGCCCTCTTCCATCGTCATGCCCTCGGCGATTTGGTCGCTCAGCATATGGACGGTCACCTCGCTGTCCGTGATGTCGTCGACCTCCGCCGAGTACGACCGGAAGGTATGCCCTCCCCTCAGCTCGCTCCAGAGCTCCCTGTAGTTGTCGAAGTCGCCGTTGTGCATCAGGGCGATGGTGCCCGTGTCGTCGATGAAGGGGTGGGCCATCTCCCTGGTGTTGTACCTCGGATCTCGTATGAGCCTCGAGCTGTACCTGCTGTGGGCGATGCCCGTGGTTCCCTCGAGGGACTCGATCTCCGTGGTGCTCCTCACCCGGGCCACGTGGCCGATGTCCTTCTCTATCCTCAACATTCCGTCGTCGATGACGGCGAGGCCCGAAGCGTGGCCCGCGCTGTAGGGCTCTTGGAGCTCTATGGCTCTGAGTAAGAGGGGCGCTATGGGCCTATCACCGACGTACCCTGCAAGGTGACACATGGTTGATACTCTCAACGGATAGGGATAGAGGAAAAAAGGGTTTTCGGTCTATTTCTCAAGCCCCGACATCCGCCGGACCTTCCTGCCGACCTTCTCGATCTCCAGGTTCTTGCACTCCTCGTAGAGGCGCCAGAACTCCTTGGAGCCGGCCTC
>JAUVHT010000056.1 GCA_030593155.1 Candidatus Bathyarchaeota archaeon | reverse complement strand
AGCATCATGGAGATGAAGGCGAGGGGCGCCAGGATCATCTCCGTCTGCGAGGAAGGGGACAAGGAGATTACCATGATCTCAGACGACATCATCGAGATGCCCAAGGGCATCCCGGAGGTCCTCTCCCCCATCCCCTACGTGGTGCCCCTCCAGCTATTCGCCTACTACCTCGCCGTCCAGAAGGGGCTTGACCCGGACAAGCCGAGGAACCTGGCGAAGAGCGTCACCGTGCCTTAGCCTCCCTGGGAAAGGCTTATGGGGGCTTATCTCTCCCCTTTTACGAGAATACCTTTGTTCGATGTCGAATCGGTGCGAGGAGACTTCCCCATCTTGGATAAGGGAGTCATCTACCTCGACAACGCGGCTAGCAGCCTGACCCCCGAGCAGGTGGTGCTCAAGGAGATGGAGTTCTACCGGGAGTACAGGGCCAACGTGGAGAGGGGTGTCCACAGGTTCTCCCAGAGGGCCAGCGAGGAGTACGAGGGGGCCCACGAAAGGGTCGCGGAGTTCATCGGAGCCCCGGGGAGGGAGAACGTCGCGATGGTCAGGAACACGACTGAGGCCATCAACCTGGTGGCCAACTCCCTGGACTGGGGGAAGGGGGACAGGATCGTCACCACAGTCATCGAGCACCACTCCAACTACATCACATGGCTCAGGGTGGCCCAGAGGCACGGGTGCGATGTCGTGGTGGTCAGGTCCAACCCCGAGGGCATCTTCGACCTCGCCGACTTCGAGGCGGCCGTCAACGACGAGACCCGCCTCGTGGCCACGACTCACGTGTCTAACGTGCTGGGCTGCATCCTTCCCGTCAAGGAGATCGCCTCCATAGCCCACGAGCACGGGGCGCTGATGCTGGCGGACGGTGCCCAGGGTGTACCCCACCTCAAGACCGATGTCATGGACTCGGGAGTCGACTTCCTCGCTTTCTCAGGGCACAAGATGCTGGGCCCCACGGGGTCGGGGGGACTCTACATCGCCGAGGAGCAGTTGGAGAGCACGGAGCCCCTTTGCATCGGCGGGGGGACGATCCACGACGTGAGCCTCAACTCCTACGAGCTGGCGGTGCCCCCCATGAAGTTCGAGGCGGGGACGCCGGCCATCGCCCAGGTCATCGGCCTAGGGGAGGCGTGCAGGTATCTCGATCGGGTCGGGATGGAGAACGTCAAACAATGGGATGAGAAGCTGGCAAAGAAGCTGGCCGACGGCCTAATGGAGATCGAGGGGGTGGAGATCTACGGCCCCAGGGATCCGAGGCAGAGGGTTGGGCTGGTCTCCTTCAACGTCTCGGACATGAATCCCCACGACGTGGCCCTGACCCTGGATGTCGAGTACGACATCGCGGTGCGCTCGGGGCACCACTGCGCCCTACCCCTGATGAAGGAGATATTCAAGCTGCCAGACGGAAACGCCAGAGCCTCCACATACCTCTACAACACTCTCGGTGAGATCGACAGTTTCCTCGGGGCCGTCGAGGACATAGCCAGGGGCTGAGCGGGTCACGTAGGCCGTCAGGGTCGCCATACAACTCTCTACATTAGCAGCTTGTTTGAAAAAAGGGGGTTATCTGACGAATCTCTTCGGGGCCTTCTCGAAGGCGAGCTTGCAGCGCTCGTTGCAGAAGTAGAATGTCTTGCCCTCGTGCTCGCTCTTCCACTTGGCCGTCTCCTCGTCGACGGTCATCCCGCAGACAGGGTCCTTCGCCATAGCAGATCAGTTCATTCCTCCGGAGGGTTCCTTTCAAATGTTTCGGAAAAGTCTCTTTTATCTCAATGGTCTAATGTCTCTGTGATTCTCATGGTCAAGGGAGTGATCGAGGCGGACCTGGCTCTGCTCAACGGAAAGATAGTCACGGTGGATGCCGAAGACTCCATAGTGGAGGCGGTGGCAGTAAAGGAAAACAGGATAATCGCCACAGGCCAGACATCGGAGATCAAAAGGCTCGTAGGAGAGTGGACAAAGGTCATCGACCTCGACGGCAAGACGGTGCTGCCGGGGCTCATAGACACCCACACCCACCCCAACGGCGCCGCCGTCCGCCTGTACGAGATCGACTGCCGTTCACCTCCCGTGAAGAACATCCCCGAGATCCTAGAGATGGTGGCCGCGAAGGCCGCCGAGCTGGGGCCCGGCAAATGGGTGCAGGGGACCAACTACAACGACATCAAGCTGGAGGAGAGGCGGCACATCACCCGCTGGGAGCTGGACGAGGCGGCCCCCGTGAACCCCGTCTTCATCAGCAAGGAGACGGGCCACCTCTACGTGGTCAACAGCGAGGCCCTGGAACTGGCGGGTGTCAACCGAGACACCCCGGATCCTCCGGGGGGCAGCATCGACCGGGACGCAGACGGGGAGGCGACGGGGTTGCTGTATGAGACCGCCGGTAGCCTGGTTTCCAACCTGATACCTCCAAGCTCGGTGGACGAGATAGCGGAGGGGTTGCGGAGTGTCTGGGCGCAGTTCTCCGAGTGGGGTGTAACCACGACCCACGATGCGAGCGCCCACCGGGACGCCATCAGGGCCTACCAGAGGCTCCTATCGGAGGGAGTTAGCCGGGTGAGGACGCTGCTCATGGTGAGCGCCCGCCGCCCGGATGGGACGGATCCGTTGCAGTCCATGATCGATCTGGGCGTCGAGTCGGGCTACGGGGACGACTGGCTCAGGGTGATGTCCCTCAAGATCATGGGGGATGGGTCGGGGAGCGGAGGCTCCGCGGCCGTCTACACGCCCCAGCACCGGGGGATGAAGGACCTCGGCCTGATGACCACCAGCCCGGAGGAGATTGAGAGGCTGACAATTGGCGCTCACTTGGCGGGGATCCGGGTAAGCATCCACAGCATCGGGGACCGTGGCATCGATATAGCCTTAGACGCCATCGAGAAGGCCCAGACCATGAAGCCCGTCCCCGACATGAGGCATAGAATAGAGCACAACAGCGTTTGCACCCCGAAGCAGCTGGAGAGGATCAAAGCCCTCGGGGTGACCCCTTCCTCCAGCATCGGCTACATGTATGGCATAGGGGACGACTACGTGGAGAACTTTGGACCCGAGAGGGTCCGCTGGCTCCACCCCCACAAGACCATGCAGGAGATGGCCATAGTCGCCGGCGGGAACAACGACTATCCGGTCACGAGCTACAGCCCCATGGTCCAGATCTACGAGGCCGTGGTCAGGAAGACGAGGACTGGGCAGCCGGTCAGCCCCGAGGAGGCGATAGGCGTCATGGACGCCATAAGGCTATACACGTGGAACGGCGCCTACCTCGGGAAGGAGGAGGACTTCAAGGGCAGCATCGAGCCTGGAAAGCTCGCGGACTTGGTGGTGCTGGACAGGGATATCCTCGCGGTGCCCCCCGAGGAGATAAAGGACATTAAGGTGCTGACCACCATAGTCGACGGCAAGATCGTATACCAGAGATAACGGGGGCATAGGAAGCGTTGATCAGCTCATTGGCAGTGATCCTCCGTGATCGGAAAGTTCTTCTGATCAAGAGGGGGCTTGAACCCCACAAGGGTCACTGGTGCCCCCCTGGTGGCGTCATCGATATGGGGGAATCCCCCGAGGAAGCCACCGTCAGAGAAGTCAAGGAAGAGACGGGGCTGGATGTCAGCGTGAAGGTAAAACTGGGGGAGGTGTTGGGACCCATTACTGACAGATATCTCGGTGTGTTTCTCTGCGCCGTCGAGGGAGGTGTGCTGGAGCCTTCCCTGCCCGAGGTCTCGGATGCTAGATGGTTCCCCTACGAGGAGTTGCATCGACTAAAAATGCCGCCCTTCATTATGGAGTTCCTCGTCACATTGAATCTCCGAGAGCTGGAGAACCCATCGGGCTCCCCCAATGAAGGTTGATCAAGTCTCAAACGGCGGTATCTGTCAGTGAGGCTAGAAAGGAATATCTTTGTGGCGTCTGATCGATTACAGGTTCCAAAGTGGAAGAAATAATCCCCGTTGCTTCGTCAGAGGAGGTGACCATCTACTGCCCTGAGGGCGGGAGATACGCCTTCTTCAACAGCCCGTATCCCGCCCACCGCCTATACACCGGCATCGACATCTACCCAGGCGGGGGCTTCGGGGATGTCGCTGGATCCCCCGTCCATGGCGAGGTAGTCCAGATCCGGAAGTTGAAGGCCCCAAGGGGGAGGAACTTCGAGGACCACGGCTACGACGTCGTCACGGTGCTTAGGAGCTCGGAGAACTCTGGGCGGGTGATCAAAGTCCTCCACGTCGAGCCAGTGGTGGAATGTGGCGACGTCGTGGAGCCCGGGCAAGAGCTTGGGGTCCTCATCCGTTCTGGGTACTACGGCTTCTCGACCGCGCCCCACATCCACGTTGAGGTGAGGCCGCCTTTTGATCCCCTCAGGGTTAGGGGAGGCTTCAGCCTCGGAAGACTCTTGGAAATTGGACGACCCGAGCCTTTGGATGAGCTCAGGGGTGTCGTGACGAGATGCACGCCGGAACACACCGTTGTGAAATTGGAGGGTGTGCCCGCCCACGGAGTACCATGCACAGTAGGAGGAGCGCCGGGCCTCTTGGACGGTGGCATCCCCTACTATGGATGGCTGGGTGTCCACATGGGTTCAGTGGCTCCGAGAGGCGATCTCGTGGAGCTGTGCGGGAAGCCAATTGCTGAGATCAGTAGTCTGAGAGGGAATGCTTGCATAGCTGAGTGCACCGACTTCTCGTTCAGGCTGGGCGGGGTTCCTATTGGGTTATCCCTGTATCTTTACCCCAGAGCAGAGCCAGAGGTCCTGCTGATACCGATGAGGCCTGGAGGCATGGAGCTTGAGATATCCACGGAGGTCGCCATCGAGATCGAGTAGCTCCCGGCTGAGTCTCAAGAGTTGGGGGATTCTTCTTCCAGTTGTCGTATGGTGGGTACGAAGAGCGCCCCGACGCTCATTATCATCATCACGACCCCAGCCACGGTGTACCAGATCCTGAGACCAAAAAGGTCGGCGACGGGCCCGGCTAGTGCCAGCCCCACGGGGGTCATCGACATTATCAGGCTCATCATCATGGTGAAGACCCGCCCTTGCATGTCCGCCGGTACAGTGGCCTGCAGCAGTGCGAAGAACGAGGCGTTGGCGATCGAGTTCATGGTCCCGAAGACGAAAAGTAGCCCCACGCCGAGGAGGAGGGCGTCTCCCGGCAGGAAGCTGAAGATCAGCAGGCCTCCGCCCATGATGATCATGGCGGACATCGCAGTCTTTATGCGGCTCTTGAAGCCCCCCCAGACCCCGAGCAGGATGCCTCCCGCGATCATCCCCACGCCGTTCGCCGACTGGAACCAGGCCAGCTCTATGGCCCCTCCGTTGTAGTGGTTGGTGACTAGGATGGGTAGGAGGGTGAAGGCGGGGTTGGTCAGCAGGTTGATCACAAGGGCCATGCCGACGATCATCATCAGCCCCTTCCAGCCCCATACGAACCGGAAGCCCTCCCTGAGATCCGCAAGGACCGAGGGGCGGCCTTCTTCAGATGCTTCTCTTCTTGGCTGAGGGATGGAGATGAAGAAGAGGGGGCCGATCGCTAGGATGGCCGTTGACACGTCGATGGCCAGAATGTTCTGGACCGGTATCAGCTCGAGCAGCAGGGCCCCCAGAGGGGGCGCGACGATGTTCGCCAACCCCTGGAGGGACTGGTTCAGCCCGGAGATCCTTGAGAGGTGCTCCTCGGGAACCATGAGGGAGGTGGAGGCCTGCATGGCGGGCCACTGGAAGGCGCCTCCCAGAGAGCGTACGGCCATGAGGACGTATATGTGCCACATCTGGACCGATCCCTGAGCAAACAGCAGGGCCAGCACGACGACAGCTAGTGCGATCACGCCGTCGGAGACCATGAGGATGGTCCTCCTGTTCCACCGGTCGACCAGGGTGCC
>JAUVHT010000011.1 GCA_030593155.1 Candidatus Bathyarchaeota archaeon | reverse complement strand
CAGCTAAGGTCGTCGAAGTAGACCATGAGATCTGGGGGGTCGCCCCTGCACTCGGGGTAGATCTCCTCGGGCTTCAGCACCTTGGTGTCCCACTCCTCGCCGTCGGGCCCCCTGATGTTTCTGAGGCGGTCGGCTATGTCGTCCCTCACCCTCTCATAATCTCTGGGATCTACGACGCCGTGCTCCTCCCTACCCTTCAGGTTCAGGAAGACGCGGGCATAGTAGCCCCCCCATCCCCACGCCACTGTGTTCTCCCAGTCGACATCCGCATCGTTCAGCCTGACGACCTTCTCAACAGGCCTCTTCAGCTTCAGGAGACCCTGCTCCTCGAGCCAGCCATTGACGCAGAAAGCCCCCTTCATGGGCTTCCCGCCGTGGTCCGAGGCGACGAAGACCACCGTGTCTTCGTCTACGATATCCAGTAGCTCCCCCACCTTCTCGTCTAGAAGGACATAATAGTCCTCCATCACCCCCTCGAACTCGCTCCCCGGCTCGTGGAGGCGGTGGGCCTCGTCGAAGTACTTCCAGAAGGCGTGGTGGATCCTGTCGAGGCCGATCTCCACGAACATTAAGAAGCTCCAGTCACGGGTGCGCATCAGGTGCTTGATGACCTCGAAGTGCTTCTCCGTCATCTCGAAAATGTCCTTGACGAGGTTCCGCTTGTCCTCGATTCGGAACTCCACGTCGACCGGATACTCGCCCACGACCCCCTTGATCTCCTCCCCCAGCTCCTCCGGGTAGGTGTAGTTCCGGTTGGTGTCAGGGGTGATGAAGCCCCCCACCAGCCACCCCTCCACTGGGAAGGGGGGGTAGCTCGGGGGAACCCCTATGAGACAGGACATTCCGCCGGCCTCGGCGACATAGTCCCAGATCCTCTTCGCCCTCACCCTCCTGGAGGAGGCTATCCAGATGTCCTTGTACGAGTTGTCCCTCCTGTGGCGGAAACCATACAGGCCCAGGACGCCGGGGGACCTGCTCGACGCCATCACGGTCCAGGCTGGTATGGTTATGGGGGGGTCGCTGCTCTCCAGCTTGCCATAAGCCCCCTTCTCCATCATCCTCCGGAAGTTGGGGAGCTTGTCGACGAACTTGTCGAATAGGAGGTCGGGGGCCGCACAGTCTAGGCCTATCAGGAGGGCTTTCCTCATGTCTCTCAGCTCACGAAGGGCTCAGGATGCTTTAGGATGGCGTCCACGACCTCGGGGCGCATCATCTCCTTGGACGGGCGCTCCCCCCTCATCAGGAGCTGCCTCATCTTGGTACCGCTGAAGTTGATGTGATCCTCGGGGCCGTGGGGGCAGACCTTGTCGTTCTCGATGCCGCCACACTTCTTGCAGTAGAAGAAGCTCCGGAAGAAGATGGGAGCGATCCCCAGGTCCGGGTACTCGTCGAACTTCTCCTGGGCCTCGTAGGGGCCGTAGTAGCTGCCGACTCCGGCGTGGTCCCGGCCCACGACGAAGTGAGTGCACCCGAAGTTCTTCCGGACGATGGCGTGGAAGATGGCTTCCCTGGGCCCCGCATATCTCATCTCCATCTCGAGGGTGACGAGGGTCGCAGAGTTCCTCATGTAGTAGTTACGGATGAGGGCCTCGTAGGAGTCGATGATCACCTCGTCCTTGAAGTCTCCCGCCTTCTTCCGGCCTATGAGGGGGTTTATGAACAGCCCGTCGACGAAGGCGAGGGAGGTCTTCTGGACATACTCGTGGCCTATGTGAGGCGCATTGCGGGTCTGGAAGCCGGCCACCGTCCTCCAGCCCATCTCCTTGAACAAGAACCGCGTCTCCTTGGGATTCAGCCTGTACCTCGGGACCTTGCCGGGCGTCTCCTCGAAGAGGTCGATCCTCCCCCCGAGCAGGCGGGCCCCCATACCCTGGATCCTAGCCACACCAGGATGCTCGACATCTAAAGTCTTGTAGATGCTCTCGGCGTGCATCTTTCTATCAAGCGCGTATTTATCCTCCACATGGAGGATCGCGAAAGGCGCTCCCGAATGGGAGAGGGCGACGTCGCCGCCTTCGTCGATACCCGACGCCACATCTTCCGATACGTCGAGGACTATGGGGAAGGTCCATGGAAGATCGTTCTGGAGCCTGCCTTTCTCCAGGACCGATCGATAGTCGTTCCCGCTCAGGGGTCCTTCGAGGGGGCTGAACAGCCCATAGGCTATGCATTCGTAGTCCTTCCTCGCCTCGAGGGAGACGGGGATGTCGATTAGCTCCGAGGCCTCGTCCCTGATGTGAGGGCGATCACCCTCGGGGACCAGCCTGTCTATCAGTCTCCCGCCGTGGGGGGGCAGCATCCTCATCCCTCACTCTATGTAGCCGAGCTTGCGGAGGCGCTCCCTGATCAGCTCCTCCTCTTCCTTGGTGTACACGGGCTCCGTGGGGAACTCGCTCTCAAGTTTGCTCACGACATACTCCTCGACGGACGAGAAACTCGTCCCGGATATCTTCTCCTCAATTTTTTCGTAGAGGTCCTTCGGGACCCGGATTGTAACTTTCCCTGATTCACCATCAACCATCGGACTCACCCTGAATCAGATGCTATCCTCAAGCGGGGCTTAAAACTGTTATTTTCCTGGCACGGACAACGTACATTCCATGACACGCCTCTGGATGCGAGTCCATTAGCCCGATTCATAAACGTATATAAGCCCATACCTCACAACTACGATACCGTAAAGGGGGAGAAAAGACATCCCGAAACTTTCGAGTCAACCGGAGATCAACATCGGCACCATCGGCCACGTCGACCACGGCAAGACCACTCTGGTCCAAGCGATCACAGGGGTCTGGGCTTCCCGCCACAGCGAGGAGCTGAAGCGAGGCATCACCATCAAGCTGGGTTACGCGGACGCCACCATATACAAGTGCCCGGACTGCAAGGGCCCTCAGTGCTACTGCACCTCCCCCACGTGCCCCCACTGTGGAGGAGAGGCGGAGCTTCAGAGGGCCGTAAGCTTCGTGGACGCCCCCGGCCACGAGATCCTCATGGCCACCATGCTGAGCGGGGCCGCGGTGATGGACGGCGCTATCCTGGTCATCGCGGCTGACGAGCGGTGCCCCCAGCCCCAGACCAGGGAGCACCTGGCCGCCATCGACATAGTCGGCCTGAAGAACATCATCATAGTCCAGAACAAGATCGACATCGTCACCCGGGAGGACGCCGTCCGCAACTACAACGAGATCAAGCGATTCGTGGAGGGCTCGGTGGCCGAGGAAGCCCCCATCATCCCGGTCTCGGCCCAGCACGACGTCAACACGGACCTCCTTCTCGAGGCGATGGAGGAGTATCTCCCCACGCCGGAGAGGGATCCATCTAAGGCTTCCCGGATGTACATCGTCAGGAGCTTTGACGTGAACGTCCCAGGCACCCCCATCGAGAAGCTCGTGGGCGGCATCCTGGGAGGATCTATAATCCATGGAAGCTTCAACGTCGGGGAGGAGATAGAGATAAGGCCGGGCCTCCCCACCCGGGAGAAGAACCGGGTGAAGATGCAGGAGCTATACACGGAGATCACGAGCCTCCATGCCGGGAACAGCTCCGTTGAAGAGGCCCTTCCGGGCGGCCTCGTGGGCGTAGGCACATTCCTAGATCCCTCCCTGACCAAGTCCGACGGCCTCGTGGGAAGCCTCATAGGGAAACCCGAGACCCTCCCGCCCGTCATCGACGAGATAAACCTAGACCTCCAGCTCTTCGACACCGTGGTGGGGAGCAGGGAGATGCAGAAGGTGGCTGCCATCGCCAAGGGGGAGAAGCTGCTATTGAACATAGGGACCGCCAAAACCATGGGGACAGTTACGAAGGTCTCCAAGAACTACCTCGAGGCGGCCCTCACCATCCCCGTGTGCGGGGAGGTGGACGACAGGGTTGCCGTGAGCCGGAGGATCGGAAGCAGGTGGCGACTGATAGGAGTAGGGACCCTGAAGGGCTGACCCGCACGGAACCCTCAGCGGGGGTGATCCTGGACTCTAACTTTCTCTTCGTCCCCCACCGATTCAGGGTGGACATCTTCGAGGAACTCCGGCGGATCCTTAGCAGGAACGTCCGCTGCATCGTGACCACCCCGATAATAGACGAACTCAAGCTCCTCGGATCCGATGCGAAACCATCGTTAAGAAGAGAGGTGGATTTTGCTCTAGGGCTCACGGATAGCTGTGAGGTGATGGATGAGAGCCTTGGCCCCGGCGAGACGGTGGATGATTCCATCCTCAGGATAGCGTTGGAAAGGCGATTCACCGTGGCGACTAACGACGCCGAACTGAGAAAGAGACTCAGGAAGGTCGGGATCCCGGTGGTTTTCCTGAGGCAGAAGAACCACCTCGAAATAGATGGAATTGCCTATTAACCCCCGTTTGCATTGGCTTAAGGCTTTAAAAAAAGGATAATAAACCATTTTAAACAGAAAAAATTCCAAGTTTGCATACAAGTAAACCGTGGTTTTAACTATCAAAATCATTATAAACGCAAATTCGTCAGAGGTGATCGGGGTAGCCTTGGTCTGGTATTATCTGGTATTGGCCATAGGCATAACCGCCGCCATCTTGTTCGGGTGCTGCGTGGCCATTGACTACAGCACGTACCGGAGCCTGCAGAGGCGTCTCCGGGAAGAACGGAGAAGGAAACTCGAAGAGAAACAAGTTTCCTCGTTCGCTTGAGGAACCACGCCTTGATGGAATGATGGGCCGCCGGCTTTGAGTTTCCATTAGATCTATCCATGCCTCCCTTTCAAAACACTATGCAAAGGACCAAATCCCACTTATTCGAGCCTCAAACGTGGGAGAAGATATTTAAATTCAACCACATCTTCTTCTGAAGTCATAGAGTCCACAAAGGGCCTAGGGAACAGTTCGGTGAGACCTCTTTGGAAAAGAAGGATTGGCACGCTGAGGACATTGAAACAGTTCTAGAATCGCTGAGCTCGAACCGTAGCGGCATAAGTGGAGAAGAGGCCAAGGAGAGGCTGGAGCGGTTCGGCCCCAACGAGCTGAAGGAGGAGAAGAAGATCACGCCTCTGGAGATCTTCCTCAGCCAGTTCAAGAGCGTCCTTGTCCTCATCCTGATGATATCCGCAGTATTCTCGGCTTACATCGCCATTCAGAAGGGGGAGGTCATGACCGACACCTACGTCATTCTGTTCATCGTCGTCATGAACGCCATCCTCGGCTTCGTCCAGGAGTACCGGGCCGAGCAGGCCGTGGAGGCCCTAAAGAAGATGGTCTCACTCCACGTCCTGGTTCTCCGAGACGGGAAGGAGCAGTCCATAGACTCCAAGGACCTCGTCCCAGGAGACATAACCCTCCTCGAGGCCGGCAGCCGCGTGCCCGCGGACTCGAGGCTGATCGAGGCCCCCAACCTCCAGGTGGACGAGGCCGCCCTCACCGGGGAATCCACCCCCGTGACTAAGAGGCTCGACGCACTGGGAAAAGATGTTGGCATCGGAGACAGGAAGAACATGGTCTTCATGGGCACCGTCGTGACCGGCGGCAGAGCCGTGGCGGTGGTGACGGAGACCGGGATGAGCACGGAGTTCGGGAAGATCGCGGGCATGGTACAGGCCGTGGAGGTGGAGGAGCCTCCGCTGAAGCAGAAGATGGAGAAGATGGGCCGCCAGCTCGGAGCGATCAGCGTCATCCTCACCATCTGGGTCTTCCTCATCGGATTCCTCATCCACAAACACGAGCTCGAGACCATGTTCATGACCGCCATCAGCCTCGCAGTATCGGCCATCCCCGAGGGGCTACCCGCTGTTCTGACCATCACCCTTGCTCTCGGCGTCTCCAAGATGGCCAAGCAGAAGGCCATCGTTCGTAAACTTGCATCTGTCGAGACCCTGGGAAGCACCACCGTCATCTGCTCAGACAAGACTGGCACTCTTACCCGGAACGAGATGACCGTCAGGCAGATCACCTACGGAGACAGTGTCATAGACATATCAGGCTCGGGGTACGCCCCGACCGGGGAGTTCACCATGTACGGTGAGCCTGTCACCCCCCAGGAGAACAGCGACGTAGATCTCCTCCTAAGGATAGGATTCCTCAACAACGACGCCCACCTCCAGGAGAGCGAAGGAAACTGGGTTGTCTTAGGAGATCCCACCGAGGGAGCCCTGACTGTAGTGGGCGCCAAGGCCGACATGGGCGAAGAGCTCAGGAGGGACTACCCCAGGGTCGGCGAGTTCCCCTTCGACTCGACCCGGAAGATGATGACCACCATCCACGATAGCCCAGACGGCGTCAGGATCGCGTACGTCAAGGGCGCCCCCGAAATCATCCTAGAGCGGAGCGTCAGCATCATCGAAAATGGGGAAGCGAGACCCCTCTCCGAGGCGGACCGTGAACACGCCCTGTTCACAATGCAGGCTATGGCGAGCGACGCCCTCAGGGTGCTCGCGATGGCCTACAAGGAGATGACCGACAACATCGACGACTACGAGATGGAGGCGGTGGAATCCGGCTTAACCTATGTCGGCCTCGTTGGCATGATAGACCCGGCGAGGGAAGAGGTCCCGCAGGCGATAAACACCTGCAAGCAGGCGGGCATCAGGACCGTGATGGTCACGGGAGACCACAGGCTCACCGCCGTCGCCATCGCCAAGGAGATCGGGATGCTCGAGGAGGAGACCCCAGGCTCGGTGATGATTGGCGAGGAGCTGGAGGAGATCGACGACGATAGGCTCGACGAGGTCATCGAGGACATCAGTGTCTTCGCCCGGGTCTCCCCTGAGCACAAGATGCGCATCGCCATGTCCCTTAAACGGAATGGCCACATCGTAGCGATGACCGGGGACGGAGTCAACGACGCCCCGGCGCTGAAGGCCGCGGACATCGGCATCGCCATGGGCATCAAGGGCACCGATGTCACCAAGGAGGCCAGCGACATGGTGCTGGAGGACGACAACTTCGCCACCATCGTCCGGGCCGTGCAGGGGGGCCGCCACATCTACGACAACGTCACCAAGTACCTCAGGCTGATGCTGGCCGCCAACTTCGACGAGTTCATAGAGATCACAGTCTGCACCCTCCTGGGACTGCCGCTGCCCTTCCTGCCAATCCATATCTTGTGGGTCAACTTGGTCACGGATGGTCTGCCAGCCGTCGCATTGAGCATCGACCCGCCGGACCCCGACCTGATGAAGTATCCGCCCCGGAACCCCGACGAAGGGTTGCTGACCCGGTTCTGGCGTTTCATCGTGTTCGCCGCACTGGTCGACTTCATCTCCGACTTCATACCTTTCATATATACGTACGCTACTACTGGCAGCGCCGTCCAAGCCAGGACGGTGGCCTTCACCTCAATAGTGTTCTTCGAGTTCTTCCTCGCCTACCAATGCCGGTCAGAGACCCACCACATCTTCAGCTTAGGGTGGAAGGGCTGGACGGAAAACAAGATGCTATTCATCACCATCCTCGTGTCCCTTATGTTGCAGATGGCTATACTATATGTCCCGGCGTTAAACATAATATTCAAGGTGGTCCCTCTGACCCCCTTCCAACTCCTCCTCTGCTTCATCGGCTCGCTGACGGCCTTCCTGATAATTCCAGGAAAACTGATTCCGCGGAGAAGATACATGGCCCACAGGAAAACAGAGGCAACCGCCTAATCTCAAATACTTTTATATAGTCATTCCCGAGTGAGTTTTGGTAAGTTTCATTCAGTTAGATGTGAGAGGATTTTATCATGGCTGCTTTCGACCCCTGGCTAATCGCGCCCGTTTCATCGGTCATTTCGATCGCAATAGGATTATTTCTGTTTCGGTACGTCATGGGTAAGGATGCAGGCACGGACCGGATGAAGGAAATCGCCGGTTGGATCCAGGAAGGCTCTAGGTCGTTCCTGAAGACCGAGTATACATACCTCGGCGTCTTCGTGGCCCTCATGGCCATCGCCCTCTCCGTCTTCCTGAACGTCAAGATCGGCCTGACCTACGTCTTCGGCACCATATTCTCCGCCATCGCTGGCGTGATAGGCATGGAGATCGCGGTCAAAGCCAACGTCAGGACGGCGAACGCCGCCAAGAAGGGGGGTCTCGCCGAGGCTTTCCACATCGCCTTCAGGGGAGGTGCCGTCATGGGCCTCATGGTGGTCGGCCTCGCCCTATTCGGTATCAGCATCATCTACTGGTTAACTGGAGACCCCGAGACCATCCTCGGCATGAGCATCGGCGCCAGCACCCTCACTTTATTCATGAAGGCGGGAGGCGGCATTTACACCAAGACCGCCGACATAGCGGCCGACCTCGTCGGCAAGGTTGAGCTCGGCATCCCGGAGGATGACCCGAGGAACCCCGCGGTCATCGCCGACAATGTCGGGGACAACGTGGGGGACTGCGCTGGGTCGGGAGCCGACCTTTTCGACTCGTACATCGCAGCGATCATGGCAGCCATGATTCTGGGCGGATCCTCACAGATCGCCTACCTAGAGACGGTACCCCTGGTTTTCGCCGGCTTGGGCATCATCTCGTCCATCATCGGCATCGCGATGGTCAGGGTACCGAAGGGGGGCGACCCCGGCAAGGCCCTGAACATGGGAACCTACGTCACCACCTTCACCTTCGCAGCCCTCACCTATATCGCAACCTGGTTTTTCGGCTACGACGTGAAGATCTGGTACGCGAACGTAGTCGGCCTCCTAGCTGGCATAGTTATCGGTATGACCTCTGACTACTATACCTCCATCAACCGGTCTCCCGTCAAGAAGACCGCAGAGGCGTCCCAGACCGGGGCCGCCATAAGCATCCTTACCGGCTTCTCCTACGGCTTGATCAGCTGCTTCCCCGCCCTCCTCGGGATAGGGATCGGCTCAGCCATCGCCTACACGCTCTACGGTGTCTATGGCGTCGGCATCGCCGCCGTCGGGATGCTCGCAATTGCAGGTATCATCATCACGGGAGACGCCTACGGCCCCATCGGGGACAACGCCAAGGGCATAGCCGAGATGGCCGAACTGGGGGATGATATCGTCGACATCACGGACGAGATCGACGCAGCCGGCAACACGACGAAGGCTATCACAAAGGGCTTCGCCATCGGAGCCGCGGGCCTCACCTCCCTCGCCCTCCTCGCGTCCTACCAGGAGATCGTGAAGACCATCACGGGGCAGACCATCAGCTTCAACCTGATGAACCCCCTCGTCATGATGGGGGTTTTCATAGGCATGTCCGTCCCTATAATCTTCTCCGCTATGATCATCCTCGGAGTCTCCAAGAACGCCTTCAGGATGATCGAGGAAATCCGCCGCCAGTTCAGGGAGATCCCCGGCCTCATGGAGGGAACGGGCCAGCCCGACTACAACGCATGCATCAACATCGCAACCAAGGGAGCCCTAAAGGAGCTGCTCCCCCTCATAGTGTTCTCCATAAGCACGACTCTGATCGTGGGGTTCGTGGCAGGCATCCACGCCCTCGGGGGCTACCTCAGCGGGGCGATCTTCAGCGGGTTCTTCCTAGCCATCCTCATGGCCAACTCTGGGGGGCTCTGGGACAACGCGAAGAAGTATGTCGAGTCAGGCTACTTCGGGGGGAAGGGCTCGGACGCCCACAAGGCCGCGGTCATCGGTGACACGGTTGGAGACCCGTTCAAGGATACTGCCGGGCCATCGCTGAACACCCTCGTGACGGTGATCAGCCAGATCGCCTCGCTGTTCGCTCCCCTCATCATAGCCTACGCCCTCATCGGGCTCTGAGGGCCTGTTTCAACATCCGCGATTCTCCCCAGTTTTAGTCTCGCGACGAATCATTGAAGGAGAAAACCGCAGGGGTAAGCCAAGTTTGGGACATTGGCGGGGGGCCACATCTATCTAGCGATCTATCATGACCGTGACCGGGCTGTCCTCAATCTTTATATGGTCGAAGACTGTTTTGTTCGGTAGTTTCGGAAATAGAGGACGACCCAGATGTATCGCCACCTTAAGCAGGCGTGGAGGAGACCCGATGACAGCTTCGTCAGGAACCTGATGAGGAAAAGGGTCATCGTGTGGAGGCGCCAGCCAACCATAGTCAGGATCGACAAGCCCACCCGCATCGACAGGGCCAGGCGCCTGGGTTACAAGGCGAAGAAGGGCTTCGTGGTCGTCCGGGTGAAGGTGAGGCGGGGCGGCAGGAGGAAGCCCCGGCCCAAGATGGGGAGGCGGCAGAAGAGGATGGGCGTCTCGAAGTACACCCCCGCCAAGAGCATCAAGCTCATCGGAGAGGAGAGAGTCGCCAGAAAGTATCCAAACCTGGAGGTCCTCAGCTCCTACTGGGTCTGGGAAGACGGAGTCTCCAAGTGGTTCGAGGTCATCCTGGTAGACCCCCACAGCCCTTCAATAAAATCCGACAAAGACGTCGGCTGGATAAGCAAGAGACAGGACTAGCCTAGATCAGGGCCACAGAGTCCTACGGCGACCTCTAGTCTCCGGTAAATAGTGTTATCAACTTCTCGGCCACGATAGTGGAGTTGGCCGCCTGGGCTTCAATGGTGGCCGCCCCGATGTGGGGCAAGGCGATAAAGTTCTCCAACCCCGTCAGGGAAGTGTCCTCGGGGGGCTCGATCTCGAAGACGTCCAGAGCCGCCCCCGCGAGCTTCCCGCGAACGAGAGCCTCCCTGAGGGCGTCCTCGTCCACCACCCCGCCTCGGGCGGTGTTGATGAGATATGCGCCGTCTTTCATGGTCTCCAGTTCCCTGGCTCCAATCATGTGCCTGGTCTGAGGGCGCAGGGGGACGTGAATAGACACGAAGTCGGACTCCTTAAAGAGGTCCTCCATGGGGACAGATTCCGCGCCCGTCTCCTCCACGAAGCGCATCAGCTTCTCGATGCTTGCGTCGGTGACCACCCTCATCCCCATGGCCTTCGCCTTCCTAGCCAGATTGTAGCCTATGCGGCCGAAGCCCACGATGCCCAGGGTCTTCCCTTCCAGCTCGAAGCCCGTGAGCCGCCGCTTGATCCACTCGCCCCTCTTCATGCTGGCGTCGCCGAGGGGGATCCTCCGGGCCAGGGACAGCATTAGCCCGAGGACCAGCTCCGCGACGGCGTTGGAGGGGGCCTCCGGGGAGTTCAGCACCTCGACTCCCCGCTCCTTTGCCGCCTCCAGATCCACGTTGTCCAGGCCCACTCCGGCCCTGGCCACGGCCCTCAGCCTTCCCGAGGCTTCTATGACCTCCCTGGTCACCTTGGTCCTGCTCCGGACCACGATGGCGTCGAAATCTTTCACTCGCTCCACCAGCTCTGGGCCTGTGATGGACGTCTCGATGTCCACGTCGAATCCGGCCTCCATGAGCATCCTGACGCCCTCGTCGTGGATGGGGTCGCACACCAGGATCCTGATACCGTTCGTCTTAATCCTCCTCGCTCATCTCCTCGACTTCGCTGAGACTATCTGGATGATGTCGTTCTCCTTGAGGATATGGCTGTCCCCCAGCCTCCTCTTGGTCCGGGCGTCGATGGCGAAGATGAAGCTCTCCGCCAGCTCGGAGTGGATCAGGCCCGCGAACTGCTTCGTGGTCGTCCCCCGGCGCACCAGGTAGCAGTCGGGGAGGACCCTTCCCTGATGGTCCGTGAGCTTCTCCGCGTCCTCCACCGGGTAGACGGGGATGGATTCGAGAAGGCGGAAGAACGCCGCGTTGATGGCCTCCTGCAGCCCCGTGGTGCCGCATCTCCCGAGGACCTTCTCCCTGATCAGCTCCAAGGCTTTCAACTGTCTCTCGGAGAGGCTTGACGGATCCAAGATTT
>JAUVHT010000050.1 GCA_030593155.1 Candidatus Bathyarchaeota archaeon | reverse complement strand
CACGTAGGGGATGGGGGAGAGGACCTCCGGGATGCCCTTGGGCATCTCGATGATGTCGTCTGAGATCATGGTAATCTCCTTGTCCCCTTCCTCGCAGACGGAGATGATCCTGGCGCCCCTCGCCTTCATCTCCATGATGCTCCCGATGATGTCCTTCCGGGTTTCCCCCCTCGGACACAGGAAGATGACCGGGACCCCCTCCTCGACGATGCTGATGGGTCCGTGCTTGCTCTCACCGGCGGGGTAGGCCAGGGAGGGCACGTAGGTGAGCTCCAGAAGCTTGAGCCTGGCCTCCAGGGCCGTGGCGGAGCTTATGCCCCTCCCCAGGAAGACGAAGAGCTTCTCTCCCGCGTACTTGTCCACGAGGGCCTGGATGCCCTTCCCGTGCCTCTCAAGGGTCTCCTCAACATACGAGGGCACCCGCATAAGTCGTTCTTCAAAGTCGTCCACCTCGTCCTGGGAGATCTTCCCCCTAGTCCTGGCGAGCTTGAGGGCCAGTTGTGCAAGGACGATGAGCTGGGACGTGAAGGTCTTCGTGGCAGCGACGCCGATCTCGGGCCCAGACTGCTGGATGAGGTAGGCCCTTGACACCCGCGTGAGGGTGGAGCCCACCGTGTTCGTGACGCCGAGGACCGTGGCGGCCCTCATCCTGGCGTGGTCGATGGCCTTCAGGGTGTCGTAGGTCTCCCCAGACTGGCTCACGGCGAGGATGATCGAGTCTATTCCCACGGATGAGCCGTACTGCTCGACGAACTCGGACGATATGGCGGGGAAGGTCGTGAGCTTGGCGAGCTTTGAGAACATGTAAGAGGCCGCGACGCACGAGTGGTATGATGTGCCCGCTGCGACGAGGAAGAGCTCCCTGCCCCGGTCGAGCAAGGTGGTCAGGAGGTCCAGGTAAGCCTGCTGGAGGCGGAGTGAGCCCCTGAGGCTCTTGGGCTGCTCGTAAATCTCCTTGAGCATGAAGTGAGGGTAGCCCTGTTTCTCCGCCATCTCCAGGGACCAGGTGACCTCCTGAAGCTCCCTCTCCACAGGGGAGCCATCCTGGATCTTGGTTATCTTGTAGCCCTCCACGTCTATCACCGCAAACTCCCCGTTCCTGAGGTAGACGACATTGTTCGTGTAGGGGAGCATAGCAGGGACATCAGAGGCGCAGAACACCCCGTCATCTGACACCCCCAGTACGAGGGGGCTCTCATGCCTGGCGCAGAAAATCTTCTCCGGCTCGGAGGGGGAGAGGATTGCTAGGGCGTAGGAGCCCTCAAGGCGCTTGAGGGACTTTAAGATGGCCTCCCCGAGCTCGATGTCCCCCTTCATCTCCTCCTCGACGAGGTGGGCGATGACCTCGGTGTCCGTCCTGGACTTGAAGCTGTGCCCCTTGTTGATGAGCTCCTCCTTGAGCTCCATGAAGTTCTCGATTACCCCGTTGTGGATGACAGCGATCTTCCCCTCGCAGTCGGTGTGGGGGTGGGCGTTGACCATCTCAGGCGCCCCGTGGGTCGCCCATCGGGTGTGGCCGATGCCTATAGCTCCTGGCATCTCGTCCATTCTGAGGCTGCTGACGACCTCGTCGATTCTCCCGGCATCCTTTCTAACCTGGAGGGAGCCTGAGTGAAGTGTTGCGAAGCCGACGGAGTCGTAGCCCCTGTACTCCAGCCTACTCAGCCCATCGTAGATGAGAGGAGCAACCCGCCCCTCCCTCAGAATCGCGCCAAATATACCGCACAAGCCGTTCTTCCCCTCACCTGTTTCTCGCAGATAGTAATCTATCTAAAACGTCTATTTTAAGGCTCTTGAAGAAGTTATGTGTGGTTTGAAACGGGTCTAATGTATTCAAACCCTTGTTTCCCTGAGATTTCCTGAATCCTGTTGTCGTCAAGCCCCTATACCATCAAAAAATGGATCATTGATAAATTAACTAGACTGAATTATCGATCACTGAACGAGATCATCGATTCATGTTCTCGATTCAAACCAGTCCCCCTTGGCAAGGTTTATCAAAATCCGCCTAGAGGCTGGTAATGTGAGACCCCTCATCGTGGACGCCCTGGCCTGCGGCCGGGGGAGACGATTGGCGACCCGAGATGTGATAGGGGCTGGCCCGAGGGCCGTGGCGGGAGTCCTCGAGAAGGCGGGGCTAAGCCCCAGGATAGCGTTGGCGGAGACTGTGATTGAGGGGGGCGTGGACCCCGAGGCCTATGACCTGCTCCTCGTCAGCGGTATGACATCCGACCTGACGGCGGTAAGGCGGGTCATCTCGAAGTGGAGAGCTAGGACGGACGGGCCGGTCTTGATAGGGGGGCCCGTCGCCTCAGATCCTGAGAGGGCCCTCCGGAAGACCCGCGGCGACATCGCGGTGATTGGGGAAGGGGAGCTAACCATCGCGGAGCTGATCGAGCGGGGCCTAGCCAGCGGGGGGAAGCTGGATCGGGAGGCCCTCTCCAAGATTAAAGGACTAGCATACTTCGAACGCGACGCGTTAAGGATGAATCCCCTGAGGCCCGTGATGGATCGCATCACCTTCGACGGCCTGGAGCCGTCCACCCGCGCCATCAGGGACTATCCTCTATATCGTTCTGCCAGGGTCTACGTAGAGGTGTTGAGGGGATGCAGCAACTACCACAGGGCACAGATAGCCCTATCCGAGGGAGCGTGCGAGGGATGCGGCTTGTGCCGGGGAGGGAGCCTGGAGGACAGGTATTACTGTCCAGAGGGGGTGCCCCCGGGGTGCGGTTATTGTTCCGTGCCCAGTCTGTTCGGGCCTCCGAAGAGCCGATCCCCAGAGAAGATCGTAGAAGAGGTGGGGGAGTTGCTCTCGATGGGGGTGAGGCGCATCGTCCTGAGCGCCCCGGGGTTCCTGGACTACGGCAGGGAGCTCCTTGTGGACCCCCAGCCTTTGACCGATCCGAGGAGCCCAGAGCCCAACTACGGCGCAGTCGAGGAACTCCTATCCCGCCTCAGTGGGCTAGACGTGGTGGCCGAGGGGGAGGCCTCTGTCATGATCGAGAACCTCAAGGGAGAGCTGGTGACCCATAGGGCGGCGGGAATCCTGGGGCGATACCTGGCGGGCACGCCCGTCAACGTCGGCTTCGAGACAGGCTCCCCGGAGCACAGCGCCCAGATAGGGAGGGCGTCGACCCCCTCGGAAAACCTGAAGGCGATCAGACATCTCAGCAGGGCAGGGTTGAAGCCTTATGTCTACTTCATCCACGGCCTCCCAGGGCAGAACCCTGAGACGGTGGAGGCGACTGTGAGATCAATGCGGGAGAGCGTGAGGGCCGGGGCTTCAAGGATCATACTGTATAGGTTCCGGCCCCTTCCCATGTCTGCCTTCCACGGTTTTCCCGGGGCCCCACCGGCTGTGAAGGACGTGTTGAGCAAGAGGATCTACGACAAAGCCCGCAAGGCGAACGAGTCTCTGAAGGAAGACCTCGTCGGCGAGACGTTGAGGGTTGTGATCGCAGAGGCTTACGACCGGGATCCCCGTTTATACGTTGCATACCCGATGCTCCACGGCCCCGTCGTGCTCGTGGAGGACGCGGAAAGGCTTGAGGGAGAGATCGCAGAGGTCGAGATCACAGGCGTGGTCTCGCATCGTATGGTGAGGGGAGTACGCCGGTAGCGCCGGTGCATGATGAGGGCTGCGCACACATCGGCTGATGACCGGTCCACTCACCGAACTGGGATGACCTGATTGTTCTGGATGCCCTTCTCCGTTTTGGAATGGGAGGCGTTCATCTCCCATAGCCTGGTCTCGGTTATTGGCTTGAAGGTCAACGCAATCTCGGGAAACCAGAAATTCATGAGGTTATCCAGCATCACGTAGTTTGCCTCGAAGATCTGGAAGCCCTTGCCCTCCCCTTTCAAAGAATAGGGTCCGCAAACGGACCGGGGAAAGTCCCCGGGCCTCGCCTTCATGATATCTCTCAGATCTCTGGCTTTCTCTAGAACCCTTCCAAGGTTCTTAGAATCGATCTCCCACGACGCAAGGAACAACGAGTGTTCACGTTGAATCCGCATCCAACCACCATTCTCCCATAGTTCTTTTCTAATGTTACATTTTATGTAAGTTGAATGTTGCAAGGGGCGGCACTGGCGACTTATAAACATTGTTTTTTCAGGTTCTGTAGTCTGCGTCGGTCATCGTCTCCTGTAAATTTTCGTCGGATAGCTAGAAAAAATATTGCGGTTAACCGTTGAGGGATAAATGCGCGCGCATCAGAGTATCATGGATCAAGATAAGTGATCAGCCATTGTATGAAATCAATCAAGTTGGGGACATTACCGAATAACACTAAGATAAGGAATCCAAACGCTGCTATCATCATACCCCACAACTCGTAAAATTCCTCAGGATTTTGACCGTAAACCGAGAAAAAACTGACATTAGGGAATATTCTATGTCTTCCTCTTTCATCTCGAAACAGCCTTGAATCCCCCACAGATCCCACGACATTATACCTCACTAACCTCGCATTTTCATGCATTCGAGCAAAAAATAAAGAAAACCCATTCGCTAATACGCCCCAACCAGATGCTGGGATAGTATGGGGCACTCCAGGGGCAAGTGGTGGGACAGCATATGGAGAAGACTCACCCTGCCCATTAGGCCACTGTATATCAATCTGCAAAACACCGCCAGGGAAATGACGAGAATCAACGTTAGTTACCGTATAAGTAACCTCGAAGTCCTCACCAACAAGAAACGCCTCCTCCTTAAGACGCCGAAAAAGAAACCTCCTAAAAACCCTATTACGCCTATTAAGCGGAACAGCACTCGCCTCAAGCCTCAAATCGTAAGACATAAATAACGATTAATTCACGATAAAACAAATATATAACCTCGCGCGCGTCTACCAATCCAAGCCAATAGGTAATCATTGGCTTGCGTTTTGGATTAGGGTCAGCCACTTGTTTTCGCCTTCTATCTTTATGCCACAGGCTTCGGCTGGGGTCTTGCCTTTCAATCCTCCATGTGGTCTTATGTAGTTATGAAAAATCTGGTATCCTTTGAGAACAGGTGTATCGGACTTCTTTAAACCCCGCATTACTTTTTCTCTATCTCTGATTTCTCCATTCAACCGTTCCATTTTGTTGTTATTGTGATCTCCTTGAATCCTGATGTGCCTGATATGTTCGGCACGAGTCTCTTTCTTCAAGGTCCAGAACTCCTTCTTATACGCATTGTGATAGGAGCGAAGCCCATCTGTTATTATCTTCTTAGGCGATTTTCCCGTTACTTCCTTACCCCTTCTAAAGAGATTTCCTGCATCATGCCTATGCTTAGAGTTGGCTACCTCTTGAGCTATCCAGAACCTTGTATCATCATCCATCAAAGCGAATAGATATTTCATATCTCCCGACGGTTAACAGAAAATAAAACACACGACAACTTAACAGAACCTTTTTTTCATAACAGTTCGAGGGTGTTCTCCCCAAAAAAGGGGGACACTATGTTCCCGATATCGATGCATACCCTCTTAGAAACAAAGGCTTTATCTTAGACGGTATGTTTTAAAGAAAGCCTTTAAAGTTGTTATTTACATCGGTGGAGTTGCATGGATATGGATGAAACGAGGGCGGAACCCGAATACCGGGGCGGACCCATCTACGAATGCGTCCGCTGCGGTCGTAGGGTCGACTTCAACGAGCTTGAACGATACATTTCCTTCCGTTGCCCCTTCTGCGGATACCGCATCTTCCGCAAGGTTCGGGCCCCCATTGTGAAACGTCTCAAGGCCAGATAACCCTCGGGATGATCAAAATGAGCAAGGCGCAGACTGTCGAGGAGAAGCGCGCGGCCCTCATCATCAAGTACAGGAAATTGAAGAAAGACACGGAAGAGAGAGAGGACAACAAGATCACCTACTACCTTTCGAGGGGAGAGAAGAAGTACATAATGCTCGTCCTGATAGAGCAGCAGACCATCGGCATCGCCTTCGTCAGGGAGCTCAGGGATCTGATCGAAGAGATGGGGGCGTACAAGGGCATCCTCGTGGGGAACGGTAAGTACACCTACTCCGCAAAGAGCACGGCCCCCAAGCTGAAGGTCGAACTCACCCCCCCGACGCTCCCCACCTTCGACATCTTCGGACACTCCATGGTCTCAAGGGCTGAGATAGTGGACGAGGAGGAC
>JAUVHT010000175.1 GCA_030593155.1 Candidatus Bathyarchaeota archaeon | reverse complement strand
CGGAGAACCTGGACGTAGCTCGACCTCCATCGAACCAATGTTGAGACCCTTCGTCTCCGCCCGGCACATCTCCGCCACAGCCTCCAGGGTAGTGAGGTGCTGGGGTCTGAGACCGGGCCGCCCCCTGCCCGCCCTTATTTTGGTCACCCTAACGGGCACGCCAAGAACGGCGCTGTATGTGACGGCCATCCGGAGGATCTGGCCGCCCCCCTCCATCATGGATCCATCCACTTCGATCAAGGACGGACCACCGCCTCAAGCTTCAGAGCCGCCACAGAACCGGGTGATGTAACCAACGGCCACCCGGCCAGCCCGCGCCAGAACCTCATCATCGATGTTGGGAACCCCGCATACAAGCATGAGGGTGTCTCTGGTCTCCAAGGTGATCTTGCAGGCATCGGCATCCCTATAAGGATATATGGCGATGAGCCTCTCCTCGTCCTCTACCACGGCCTCCCCGCCCTCGAGCACGACGGGCTTATCCATGCCGATGCCTAGGAAACTCTCGCCTTCTGAAGCCTCTCGCATCAGGAGCTCGCCCACTAGCCCGCCCTCGTCGAACGCCGCGAGGGGGATGGCCGTGTCGATGGACGCCAAGTTGTATGCGTCCACCAAGGTGTTGATCCTAGGCAATGGCCGCCCCCTGAGCACCCGCCTGATGAGGGCTTCCGCCGCTGGCCTCGTCTTCGTCGGATCGACCCTCACCCGCCAAAAAAAGTCCCTATAAGCCCTGAAGACCGGATGCTCCCTGAGTTGATCGAGGTCCCATTTCGCTTTCGTTCTCTCTGTCACCTCTATCTTGAACTCCTCCAGCCCGGCCTCCTCACGCCTAACTTCGACGCCCTTCACCCTGAAGATCTGGGCGTTCAAACCCGGGAACTTCGACTTTAATTCAGGATCCACATTCAGGTACAACTTTCACGCCCCCAATTTGGTCGGGATTCAACCATGGTGGTTTACCGAGTCGGTCATCGCCAAATCCCTGATCCTCCCCTCGCCGTCGATCTCCTTCACAAAACGGTAGACTTCGATTGGGACGAGATCTTTCCAGTCCTCGCCTTCTAGGATCCGCCGCCTTATCTCGGTCGCCTCATACTGGTTCCGCAAGTAGAGGTCGATCCCCCTCACGTCGTACCCCGCCTCGATGAGGAGCCTCCGGGTCAGGGGCTGGTTGGTGTAGACGACGTCAAACCGGGGCGTCTGAGATTCGACCTGGGAGACCCAGACCCTATGGGCCGGGGCGTCGGGGATGGGGATGAGCATGTAGCTCTTGGTGTCCACACCAGCTGCGTCCAGGGTGTACCTGATCATCTCGAGGCGCTCTCCCGCGGTGAAAGGGTTGTCGTGTTCATGGCTCATCTGGGCGCTCCCCACCACGATGATGAGCTCATCGGCTTCCTCCAAGATCCTTTTTATCGCGTGGAGGTGGCCGTTGTGGAATGGCTGGAACCTGCCGACGAAGAGCGCGCGTCTGGTCATCTGCACCGACTCCAAGACTCGTTCAAAGGATAACCGGTGCCTTATATAACGTATTTCTCGTCGAATGAAGGCGTAAACACAATAAAACAAATTTAGTCATTCTGAGATATCACCAATTCGAATGGAATACCCTCGGAACCCCACCAGTCGACCGTACTAATTAAATAAAACAGGTACCGTTAACGGACATAAAGCTGAACAGAGGACGATTCCTATGGACGGACATGGGAGACTAGAACTTCTGCATCTGAGCTGGGATGACATCCAGCTTCTCGCCGAGGAGGTGGCGGCGAGGATCAGGGAGTCAGGCTACACGCCGGACCTGATCGTGGCGGTCAGTAGAGGGGGTTTCGACCACGCCAGAATCCTATGCGACCAGCTGGATGTGAGGAGGCTCGCCAGCCTCCAGATAGAGTACTACTCGGGAGTGAATGAGACGAACGAGACACCCAAAATAATCTACCCCCTCAACGCCGACGTTTCGGATAAGAAGGCGTTGATCGTCGATGACGTATCGGACACAGGGGCGTCATTGAGGGAGGCGAAGGTTCACGTCGAGAGCCAGAGGGCATCCCAGGTCAGAGTGGCGACCCTCCACGTCAAGCCTTGGACTACCCTCAAGCCGGATTACTATGCGGCAGAGACAGACGCCTGGATCGTGTACCCATGGGACCCCATCGAGTGCATGATTTCAATTGCGGCCAGATTTGAAAACGACGGCCTGAAACCCCATGAAATTAGAAAGAGGTTGGCGGAGCTGGGGTTCGACCCCAAAGTCGTGAACAGGCTTCCCGAGCGATCCTCGAAGACGTACAAGGCCCCATCGTAGCGTCGACCCCACCAGATCTGCCCCGGAGAGAACCGCCTCAGGACCTTCGCCTTCAAAAGTTCTGAGAGCTTCCTGTTAGCATTTTCAACGCTGATATCCTGATCCTTGAGGGGGGAGAGCGGGATGTCGACTCCAAGGGGGCGAGCGGGAATGATGTGCCTCGTGGCTTTAAAGGTGAACACCTTCCCTGCTTTTACGATGTCAATGATGTGGTGCTTCTCGACCTTGGGGGGCATATTACGGAGGCCAACTCGCCATTACCCAGTTTTTCCAAGGCATCCTTCTCGGTCTCATACTTTACATCGTAACCCTGATCCATAAGCCAAGAGTCAATCTCGCCAACTGTTTCGAAGGCA
>JAUVHT010000074.1 GCA_030593155.1 Candidatus Bathyarchaeota archaeon | reverse complement strand
GACGAAGGACCCCGATGGCGTCCACAGGATGACCCCCTTCGGCGAGCTGACGATGAGGCAGCTCCAGGGGTTCATGTTCACGTCGAGGCACGGCGGCTACTTCAAGGACCACAGCCTGGAGAGCCTGCCCTCGGAGTATGTATGCCGTATAGGAGAGCTGGCGGAGAGCAGCCTCGTGGACGACGTGATGGTGGTCCTCCACAACGTGGAGAGGATGTTCGAGGAGGCGGAGGAGTACATCTACAGGCTGACGGACCGATACTTCATGATGGCCCTCCCCCACCTGGAGAAGGCCACCGAGAGGGGCGTGGAGCTCAGGCTCCTCCAGTCGAGGGGCTTCAAGTACCCGCCAGACTGGCCCGGACCAGGAGTCGTGCTGAAGGATGCCAGGTTGAAGGGCTTCTTCAAGCTCCGGAGCTCTGACACTGCCGATGTGTTCATTGCCATGTCCGAGAAGGAGGTGGCAGCCCTCGCCTTCCCAGCGGTCGACGGGAGATTTAACTACCTGGGCTTCGCCTCAAAGGACGAAAAAGCCCACGGATGGTGCCTGGATCTATTCGAGCATTACTGGGAAAGTGCAGTAATACCAGATTTCGCGGCTGAGGACGCGTAGATTGTAGCCGGCGCTGAAAGGATCTGGTATCGTCTGAGGAATAGGAGTTCTTGCAGTACAGCTCCAATTGATTATTGGGTCACAGGCCGATTGCCACAGACTCGAAGCCGGTGAAATGGCACTGCACGCCGCTGTGAAGCAGCCCCGTCTCCGGATCCCTCAGCACGCCCACCGGCCTACCCCAGCTCTTCAGCTCCTGGTCCACCCAGACTACTTCGTGGCCCATCCCCAACAGAGCGTCCCTGACACCGACGGGGAACCTGTTGTCCACATAGACCTCCCCCGTCTCCCGGGTGATCCTGGGGGCCTCGATGGCCTCCTGGATCCCCATGCCGAAGTCCACCACGTGCATGATCACCTGGGCCACGGAGACCTGGATGTTCCTCCCACCCGGGGCCCCCAACGCCATATAGGGCTCGCCGTCCTTGAGCACAACGGTCGGGCAGACGTTTTGGATCCGCCTCTTCCTCCCGTCGATGCTGTTGGCGTGGCCTGGCTCCGGGTCGAGACCGTACATCGCACAGTTCATCACGATACCAGTCTCTGGCACAACCACGCCGCAGCCGAAGGAGTTCACAATGGTCTGGTTGACGCAGACCATGTTCCCCGCAGCGTCAGCGACAGCCAGGGCCGTGGTGGAGTCGGGCTCGTAGGGCCAGGGGTCCCCGAACTCCACCGCCCCCGCCTTCTCCAGGTCTATTCTCTTCCTCAATTCCCCGGCGTATTCCTCTGAGACGAGGGCCTTCTGGGGGACATCCACCCAGCCAGGGTCGCCCATGTACTCGAACCTGTCTGCGAAGGCGAGGCCGATGGCCTCGGCCACCAGGTGGACCGCCCCGACGCTCCCGAAGCCGTAGGAGGCCAGGTCGTAGCCTTCTAGGATCTTCAATATCTGCATCATCGTCGTCCCCGAGTGGGTCGGGTCGTAGACGATCTCGTGCCCCCGGTAGCTCCCGGGCTCAGGCTCGTGGATTATGGGCTCGTACATCGCCAGGTCCTCCTCGTCGATGAGGCCCCCGCCCTTCTCCATCTCCTCTGCGATGGCCTTGGCTATCCATCCCTTGTAGAAGGTTTCTGGACCCCCCTGGGCGATCGCCCTGAGGCTCGCTGCGAGGTCCTTGTTCGCCAGCCGCTCGGGGGACGCCATGGTCGCCGAGTACGGGAGATAGGGGAACCTCTCCTCGTGGAGGTAGATCCGCCTCCACTCGGGGAATCGGCTGAACAGCCTCATTCCTTGGAAGATGTGGGAGGCCGTCCACCAGCCGACGACGAAGCCCTCCTCGGCCGCCTTGACGGCGGGCTCCATCACCTCTTCGAGGCTCATGGTCCCGTAACGGTCGAGGGCCTCGGCGAGCCCGGCTACGGTGCCAGGGGTCGTGCAGGCCTTATGGCCCACGACGTTCGCGTCTCCCACCACCCGCCTCCAGCCCATCCAGCCGGTCTCGGTCTCCTCCGTGAGCTCGAACATGTCCGGCGTGCAATGCCTGGAGGGGCGGCCGACGTAGTCGACGATGACGTTCTCCCCCGACTCCAGGTGGATCGCCATCACCCCCTCCCCGCCAATGCCGTTCATCGCGGGCTCCACGACGCAGTCCATGAAGGCCGCGGCCACCGCAGCGTCGACGGCGTTGCCCCCCTTCCTCATCGCCTCGACACCGGCCTCCCCTATGAGGGGGTTTTTGGAGGCCACCATCCCCTTCTCAGCGATGCAGTCGCGCCGTCCGGCGCCTACCCACCGCCGCTCCTGATAGACAAAATTGTGAGAAGACATGAATGGGGCTAGGCACGAGCCGTTAAAAGACTGTCGATGACCCGACCATCACCCTATTAAAACCCCGTGTCAAACTTTTTGGTGATGCGGAATGGAGTTTTACGAAGTAATCAAGACCCGGCGGAGCTTCAGGTCCTACAAGCCCGACACCCCCGACCAAGGGACCGTGAACAGGTTGCTGGAGGCAGTCAGGACGGCCCCCTCGGGGAGCAACCGCCAGCCCTGGAAGTTCGTCCTGGTGACCGACCCGGCCCTGAGGAAGAGGCTCGTGGCCGCCTGCGGGAACCAGAGGTTCGTCGGAGAGGCCCCCATCGTCGCGGTCGCCTGCGGTTACGACATAGAATACAACAGGGGTGGCTATATGGGAGACAAGGCATTCCTCGTAGACCTCTCCATCGCCTTCACCCACCTGATCCTGGCGGCCAGGGCCGAGGGCCTCGGCACATGCTGGATCGGGGACTTCGAGAACGAGGAGGTCAAGGAGATCCTGGGGGTCCCCGAGGACTGGCAGGTCGTCGCCGTCACGCCGCTGGGTTACCCGAGGGGGGAGGCCTTCGAGGGGACGGATCGCAGGAAGCCCCTGAGGGAGATAACGTCTCTGGACAGGTTCTGATGGAAAACCTCTCCGACGCCCCCTTGCATTTCCCCCTTTATTTTTTCCAGTACTTTTCAGGGTCCGACATCTTCCCGTAGCCCATGAGATCGTCGGCCCAGACCCAGAACCTGTTGAGCTGGGGCACGTTCCTGATGAACCACTTGACGACGTCGTGGAGGAATCCCTCGCTCTTCGTGAAGTTGCACACCCTGAAGCAGATGCTGCAGCCGGAGCCCACCTCCCTCCAGTAGTCGAGGCAGGTGTCCGCGTTGCAGTACCACTTGAGCACCCCGGGGTTGTTCGCCTCCGAGTAGCCCTCGCAGGTCCTGGGGCCCTCCGGGATGGACTCGCTCGGGCAGTGCTCCGCGCACTTCTCGCAGGCCTCGCAGAACTCGATGATCCCCTTGGGGGCCAGGGGGCTTGGGGATAGGGGCAGGTCTGTGAAGATCTTGGCGATGCGCACCATGGGGCCGTGCTCCCAGGTGATGAGGCGGCCGTGGCGGCCGACGTGGCCGAGGCCAGCCTGGATGGCGATGGGGACGCTGAGGGCGGTGTCGTTGCCGCAGGGGATGGCGTGATAGCCGATGCCCCTGATGAACTCTGCGAGGCTCCCGGCGACTATGGGCATCCTGCTGTAACCCATGTTGCTCACGGGATTCAACGCGGTGGGGGCGTACATCATCTCCTCCACCTCCATGGGCACGGTGATGGCGACGACCCACAGGTGGCTCTCCGGGATCACGGCCTTCTCCTCGGTGACGTAGCCCATCTCGACGTCCTCGAAGACGATGGGCTTCCCGTCCGATGTGTGGCTGTAGACCCAGCGCCTGTCGAGGCCTGTGAATCCGACACCCACGGCGCCGTAATACTTGCCCGCCTTTGCGACGATACTGCTGGACTCAATGGGGGTGCCCTCCCATCTGGGGATCTCATCGGGTTTGCGTGCCACACCAAGGGGGCTCCAGGAGTAGAATCCCGAGTTCATGTAGCCCCTGCCAGAGTGGGAGGCCTGGGCGGGGGTCAGGGCGGCGTCCTTGAAGGCGTAGTCGACGAGGGTGAACCCGGGAAGGCCCTTCCTCATCTTCTCTAATTTCCGGTCGGGGTCACCGTAGCTCCCCTTCCTCGCCCGCATCGCCCTGCCAAAGGCAGTGTCCTTCGGGTGGAAGCGCCTGTAGCCTTCCTTCACGGGGTAGATATCCTCGAATTCACCGGCCACGTAAAACACCTTTCGGAAAGGGATACACCATGGAAGATAAAGTTTGGTGGCGGATGGGGCGTCGGGGCAGGGTTATTAACTGGTGTAAACGGTTCAGATGAGCAGGTGAGGAAAAGGATGTCAGATCCTGTCTTCAACCCGGGGCTAGTGAACGCCTGGGTGGCCATCTGGAACTCGTACGACCTCTCTAAAGTCAGGGAGCTCTTCCTCGACGACTCCAGGGTGACCTACTTCTCTTCGGAGAAACGCGGCGTCGTGAGGGGGTTGGAGGCCCTCCTGAGACACCATGAGGAGTTCGGATTCGTCGAGGGAGGAAAGGAACAGTCAAACAAACTCTGGTTGGAGGACATCCA
>JAUVHT010000103.1 GCA_030593155.1 Candidatus Bathyarchaeota archaeon | reverse complement strand
CAAGGGGGGCTTCAGGCACCACAGGAACTACGTCAACGCCGAGACCGTGGAGACGTGGTACAGGAGATACCAGCAGAAGAAGGACGAAGGGTCGAGACCGTAGGCGAGTTTATTCCTCGCGAAGGATAAGAATTGGTGGTGTGCACATTCGATGTCGATCAACCGTGGATTGTTGAAGCATCTGATCTTCTGGCTGTTCTACATCACGGCGTTCTGGGGGGCGTTCGAGCAGGCTTACAGCGCTCCGGGGCATCCGTTCTGGTCCGACACCTGGAACCTGCCCTTCCCGGTGCCCCATCACTACGTGATAGGGTTCATCGGGATGGCGGTGGCCTATTTCCTGTTCACATGGGAGGACTGGACGCTGGAGCAGGAGATCAAGGGCGAGCTGGAGAGGTTCAAGGCCGAGATGCTGGGAATGATCAGGCCCAAAGAGGGCACCTCTGGCGAAGAATGACTAGCCGGCTGCTGAAAATTCGTTTATTCTCTCTCTTGCCAGTTTGACGTAGTCTTCGTTGATGTCGAAGCCCACGTAGTGCCTTCCGGTCTTCAGTGCGGCGATGCAGGTGGTCCCGCTCCCGCAGAAGGGGTCGAGCACAACGTCCCCCTCGAATGTGTAGAGCTGGATGAGCCTGTAGGGGAGCTCCTCCGGGAAGGGAGCAGGGTGGCCCACCCTCTTCGCCGACTCCGTGGGGAAGCTCCAGACGCTCTTGGTGTACGCCAGGAACTCGTCCCTGGCGATGGTGCTCTCCCTGTCCTTCCCCTCCCTGCGCATGGAGCCCTTGGAGAAGACGAGGATGTACTCGTGGACGTCCCTCAGGGTCGGGTTTGTGGCGGACAGCCAGCTCCCCCAGGCCGTGGAGGCGCCTGCGCTGGCGGCCTTCTGCCAGATGATCTCCCCCCTCATGAGGAAGCCGATCTCCTGCATGTCCGTGATGATGTAGCTGTGCAGGGGGATGTAGGGGCGCCTCCCGATGTTCGCGACGTTGACGCAGGCCCTCCCGCCCACCACCAGCTTCCTGTGGACCTCCCGGAAGACGGCCTTCAGGAGCCCCCTGTACTCGTCCAGGGCCAGGTCCTCGTCGTAATCCTTTCCGACGTTGTAGGGCGGGGAGGTCACCATAAGGTGGACGCTCTCGTCGGGGAGCAGGGACATGTCCCGGCTGTCGATGCATTGGACCGTGTCGAGGACATCGTCGTCTATCTCCTGTTCCTTGGCGTTTGCCGAGCCGTTGGTCTGATTGCTGTATATCTTGCGGGAGTAGAACTCCGAGGCGTCGTGGCTCTCCCTCTTCGAGACCCCGAATGAACTCGTCTTTGTGCCCTTCTTGACTCTCTTTCCCAAAGTGTCCCCCTGCCTTTTCATTCCTCTATCCAATGCCATTCTCGGATTCCTGTTATGCCTTCCTCGGGGAGCAGCTCTCCCTCTCTTTCCAGCCGCTTTATGACGTGGTAGGCCGTGAAATAGTTGAGGCCCATCTCCCCCATCGCACCCTCGACGGTCACCTCGGACCCTCCCAGCTTCTCCCTGAGGCCCTCCTGGATGTGCTCCACCGTGCGCGCGTAGAAGGGCGCCGTTCCTGTGTCGTCTATCATCCCCCTGATGTTCAGGGCGACCTGTAGGAGTCTCTCGGGCCACAATCCCCTTCCCCAATCCGATCGGGCGAAGAGGTATTGAAGCTTTTCCGGTTATTCAGTCCCTTATTTTCAGGGGCAAGGCCTCCCCCTTGGAGTTGTACGCGGCCACGCATTCATCCGTGTAGGGGTAGGCGACGATCATCATCACCCTGGCGTAGAAGTGGTTCAGGTCCGTGGGCGAGGGTCTGGCAGAGCCCGAGGGGTGGGAGTGGGAGGTCCCGACGATGGAGAAGTCGATGGGGAGCATGTGGGGCCGGAACTCTGCGAAGCCCCTTCCCCCGGTCCCGAAGGGGGGCAGGAGGAACTCCTCGATGATCATCTCGCCTCCATCTGCTTTTCCCCTGAGGAGGAGGACGATCTCGTTTGGGTGCTTCCCCTTGGCGAAGGAGAGCAAGGACCTCAGGAGCTCCCGTTCTATGACGACTTCCAAGCCCAGACACCGAGAAGGCTGTGTACGGATGGATAGATAAAGCCCTTAGTGAAGTCGAGGGTGCAAAGTTGGCTTTCAATGCATCTGTAAATGGTCAAGTGATACGAATAAATGGGGGGAGATCTATGCGCGCGTTTGTGATGAGTGTTCCTGGGAAGCGATTGTGTACTGCGCCCGCGTGTTATCCCTGCTCTTCTCCTGTAGGTTCTTTTCCGCTTCTGAGGGCGGCGTTCGTTGGGCTGATGTAGCATGCGTATATCGGCTCTTCGGTCCGTAACAATTTCATCACTGGGTGGAACTGGCACAGGTTGAAGTTGATGAAGATGCGGCTATTAGTCGGATCAATAACTGCAGCAAGAATGGTTGACTATTTCATGAGGGAATACTGAGGCAACAACGCGTGTTGCATGAAATGATCCATTCTTCTTTTTTTCACAGATCAAGTGACTGAACGCGAGTTGAACCGGCTTGATAATGGGGACGCCCCGGAGGGCTGAACAACACCATTGTAGGGGTTTAGATCTTAGGTGACACCCTCCCTATTATTAGTCAATATTTTCAGTAAATATATATTTATTATCAGAATTTTTTGACAATTTAAGCGTATGTTTATTAGATACATTTATTTTTCATGAAAATGTAATAATCTATCAGCTTCGACGAAGTGTCAAGGATGTCCCTCATTCAACAATGTCGCTGTCCAAAATGCGATATCGTGCTGAAAATAGAGCATGTCACTAGACAAAACAGATTGGCTCAGTGGGTTTATCGCGGTCGTTGCGACGGCTGCGGATGGAACGGGATGCTCCGGGAGATCTGGTGTGAGTCGTGCAGACGAACGAGCCTCGCCGTGTCTTCAGGCGAAGGGTGGAGATGCCTCAAATGCGGATCGACCTAAACCCTCCCTGGCCATATGCATAGTTCATCTATGGACACGCACAATGCGCGTGCCTTCATCGGGATATCGTGTTTATATGGGACAAGATTTCCTATTCAAATGGGATGTTCGATCCACTGTTCAGCAAGATCCTTGTGGCGTTCGATGGCTCGGAGCCTTCGAAGCGAGCCCTCGACTGCGCCGCCAAGACTGCTGCGATGTTCAAGGGTGAATTGGTCATCATCACGGTGGTGCCGAAAGCCTCTTTCCCGATACTAGTTGAGGAGGGATCAACCCCTTTCAGGGCGCGGGAGTATGAGGTCTATCAGGAGAGGATGAAAGAGTCCTTCAGGAGCTCCCTCGAAAGGGCCGAAGCCGACGTCATCGAGCGCTACCCTGGCCTCAAGTACGAGGCCGTGCTCCTCGAGGGGCGGCCCTCCTCCACCATCGTCGAGGAGGCTAAGAGGAGGGATGTGAATCTCATCATGATGGGCAGCCGAGGCTTGGGGGGGATCGCCGGCTGGATACTCGGCAGCACCAGCCGGAAGGTCGTGGATCAGTGCACGAAACCTATCCTCATCGTCAAATAGTCGCGCTCCTATTGCGAGCGCAGTTAGGGTGTACGCCCACTCCGAGAAACATCTTATATTGACGAGAAACATAGTGACGAAATACGGTGAAACGAGAGTGATAATAAAAAGCTACGTCAAGTTGTACGGGCCATCGCTCGACAAAGGCATCGACGCGATGGATGAACTACTCAGCAACTTCAAGAAATGGTTCCGAAACGGACGAATGGTCTCAGCCATCGTCTCCGTCGTGGATCCATCAATCGACTATGGCGCTGGAAAACTGATTCGAGACGGCAAGGAGACCCTGGGAAGATACGACTACGTCATTGAGTGGGTCAACCCTCCCCACCTCGATCAGGTCAGGGATCTGATCAGGCACATCGATCAGGCCTTGGAGCCAACGGGCTGCAAGTATACCATAACAACAGGATAGTGCCGCTCGCGTAACATGGCTCAATGGATACAGGAGAAGGGGGAGGGGGGGCATGCGTTCGCCTGTGATAGCTACGCCATTCGGCAAAAGGAACCTGAATACCGCCCCTCTCCG
>JAUVHT010000062.1 GCA_030593155.1 Candidatus Bathyarchaeota archaeon | reverse complement strand
GACGAGGCTACATGCGTCGATGACCTTCTCGGCGTCAGCCCTCAAGTCTCCCTCAACCTTTCCAACTGCAGCTATGCATTCGTCCTTGACGGCTATAGCGCCCTTGTAGGCGGGGGAACCTGTGCCGTCAACGATGGATGCGTTCTTGATCAGAATGTCGTACTCATCTGACATTGGAATCAATATATGTGTGGAAGACTGGCGCTTAACGTTTTAGGAATGAGAGGAATGACAAGCCGCTATAATATTTACATGATAATTGAAGACTCCGCCTCAGGAATATTGTCATCCTTGAACGAAGTGCATCTCTACGCCGTCGGGATCCTTGAAGAAGACGGTCATCCGGTTCCCCCGGCTCTGAATCATTCGAGGCGGGGCGTGAAAATCGATCTTGTCCTTCAGCCTCTCGTAGACTGCCTCTACGTCGTCGACGCTGAAGCCCATGTGCCTGAACCCTGTATCTGAAAGAGTCCGCGGACGGCGGTAGGTTTCCTCTCCATCTGGGAGGTTCATGAGCTCCACCTTTACTCCGCCGAGGCGCATGACCGCCACCCTATCTCTGGGCCTCTGGATGATCTCCAGGAGCTCGAAGCCCAGGAGCCCGTAGAACTCTATCGATCTCTTCAAGTCCTTCACTACGATGAGAACGTGGTCGAAGACGCATTCCGCCGCCAACGTGAATCCCTACCTATTCCCACGGATGGAACCGCGTCACTGAAAAGCCTTGCTAGGAGACGATAGGAGTTAAAAATGTCCACCCCCTCAATTGCCCTCATGCTTAGGGGCGTCGAACTCATCATATACGACTTGGACGGCGTCGTCATCGACTCCACGAAGGCCATCTGCACCGCCTTCAACCAGGCGATCGAGGACGTGGGGGAGAGGAGCCGGCCTGAGGAGGAGATCCGGGGGATGATAGGTGTCGCCTTGGAGGAGATGTTCCGGAGGGTTCTCCCCGAGGAGAAGCATGACAGGATCGGATGCTGCTTCGACCGGTACCTCGCGATCTTCTCGGAGGTTTCCCCGATTCACACGAGGATCCTTGATGGGGTCGAGGAGATCCTCCGCTACTTCGAGGCGAAAGGTGTGAAGCAGACCCTGGCCACGAACAAGTCTTCAGCGGAGGCCGAGAGGATCCTCGGAGATTTGGGCATTAGGCATCTGTTCGATCTCGTCCTAGGGTTGAACGATGTCGATGCCCCAAAGCCGAGCCCCGAGATGATCCTTCTCACTCTGGAGAGGATGGACGTTGAGCCTGGGAAGGCGGTCTTGGTCGAGGACTCCCCGACGGGGCTGGCAGCTGGCAAGGCTTCCGGAGTTCATACTGTGGCCGTCACAACGGGTACCCATGCCGAGAATGTGCTAATCCCATGGGAACCTGAATATACACTGGAATGCATCTGTGGGCTGATGGAGGTCGTCGCCACCACCTGAACTGTTTCGCGTCATAGTATTATGAGGACGCTGCCTACCATCAGCATCAGGAAGAAGGCGACCCCCACCTTCTCCCAGATCCTCGACTTTACCCGCCTTCGCCTGACTGTTCTCATGGTGCTCACACCTGTTGAATGATTAAAACTAGTTTATGGAGCCCAGCCTCATTTTCTCCGCCGGGCTGAATGAAAAAAAGGGAGGGCTGTCTACTTCCGCCATTTCTCCCCTATCGGGTAGATGTCCCACGGCAGGTTCTCGTAGTCGAGGATGCTCAGATCCGCGGGTCCCAGGCCAGGCGGGTCGATGGGGTAGTCGACGGCCGACCAAGTGTCCCAGTAGGCTTTGTGGTGCACCCTGCTCTTGATCTCCACGATGTCAAAGCTGTCCACGTCGAGTCCTAGGGCCTTCAGGGGGTCTGCGCTCATGGGGGCGCTCAGCCTCTCGGTTATGATCACGTGCCTGTTCTCTCCGATGTCGAGGCTGGCGATGAGGTCAACGTGTCTCTCGGCTCCCCTGCCCATGGGCCCGGTTTCCACCCAGTCGGCGGGACCGAGGTGCTCTATCTTGCCAGTGATGGTGACTGGCTCCCCTGATATTTCATGGAGCCAACCTCCTATGGTCACGGTTACAGTGTCCCCGACATTGTTATCCTCTCGGAGCTTCTCCAGCACCTTCGGGTCGGCGATGCCTGTGGAGCACCAGTTCTCGCCCCCCTGCTCAACGAGCTCCTTGAGGATGTGGGTGCCATCCCCGAGCCGGTCGTCGTGGTAGGCGATGACCACCGGCTTGGTACCTTCCTCAACCATCTTGACGACATTAGCCACACCCTCCTTCGCTTTGGGCAGCTTCCGGGTCAGGTCCTCTCTGAGGCTCCAGACCAAGTCAGAAAGGTCCTGGGCTGCCTCTTCTGCGAGGGTTTGGTTGTCGTCGGCGACGACGAAGATCGAGACCCCGACATCTGGGACGTCGGCGTAAGCGTAGCCGGGGGCGACGGAGGCGCAGTAGACGCCCTTGGCCTCCCACTCCCTGCAGCGGTCGTAGACGGTCTTCATGGGGTGGTATCCTGAGGCTTGGAAGACGCTGGCGCAGATGATGTTGGGCCTCCTGAAGGCCATGGTGGGGTTGAACCTGCCCCTGATTGTGTCGATCATGCAGCGGGCGGCGGTCACGCCGATGTCGTGGGCGTCGAGGTGGGGATAGGTCTTCAGGATGAAGACCCCGTCGACGGCGTTGGCGAGCTCCACGTCCTCGTTGGCGTGGAGGTCCAGTGTGACTATGATGGGTATACTGCCGACGATCTTCCGGACCCTGCGGGCGAGCTCGGCTTCGGGTCTGGGGGTGCCGGTGACGGCCATGGCGCCGTGGAGGGCGAGGAGCACCCCGTCCAGCCTCCCCGCGTTCCCGAGGCGCTCCATGATCCTCCCGGAGATGACATCGAAGGATTCAGCGGTGTTCCAGCTCCCGTATCCCGTGGTGGCCGGCCAGGAGGTCCTGATGATGCCGACGAGCTCGACATCTTCCTCGTCTTTGGCGGCTTCCTTGTAACCTGTTATATAGCCCTTCCCCTCCCCCTCGGTGTCCAGGGACTCCTCCCCGTAGCGGATGCCGCCCTTCTCCCAGAGTTCCAGTGTGCCGATCTCCGGGCAGAAGGTGCAGGTCTCATGCGAGTAACTCACAACAGCTATCCTCATTTTATAGATCCTCCCTAGGTTTAGTTCTCCTCTTATATTATTTAGGCTGAAAGGAAAGGACTTCCCCGTTTTTACGATCATGGCCTCCAGAAACTATTCTTCACCATTTATTTTTTGTGGATTTTCCTCGGGAGACGGAAGAACCCTGTCCTTGACCAAGACCAGTATCAGGACTGCGTCCACGAAGGCCAACACCATGTTGAGTAGCATAGGGATGTCGAAGCCGTAGGTGTCGAAGAGGATGCCACCGATGAAGGGAGCGGGCAGAGACGCCAAGCCCCTAAAGGTCGAGTAGCTCCCTATCGCCTGAGCCCGCTTGTTGGGGTCGACGTTGCTGGCTATCCAGGCCTGCTCGGCGGGGCCCCAAAAGGATGCGGCGATCCCCATCAGGGCCTGGGCGGCCAAAACTACTGTGAAACTCTTCGAGTACAGCATGAGGCCTATTACCCCGCAGGCTATGATCTGGGATAAGAATAGGAAGCGGACGTAGCCGTACCTGTCCACCAACTTGCCCAGAGGGATCTGTGATAGGGCGTTTGCGGCGATCATGACCGTCGACATGATCCCAAGCATGTATGGGGTGTATCCGTAGCCCTCGGAAAGCATTCCATACAGGAGCCTGTAGCCCATATTGAAGGCGATGAGGTCGACGGACATTGCTATGTAGAACCCCCACAGATATCGGGGTGGTCTCAAGGAGTCGACGAGGGAGCCCGCAAGCTGCCCTAGGCTGATCTTCGAATCGGTTTTCCGGATCCTTGTCTCTGGGAGCCGAATTAAGACCATGAGGAGGGTGATAACCCCCAAGGCCGAGGCCACGATGAAGACCGTCCTGTAGCCGTAAGCGCTGGCTATGATCCCTGCCGCCATGGTTGCTAGGAGGCCCACAGCCATTTGGACTGTGCCGATGAGGCTGTATGTGTATCCCAGCTCAGTGGACTCCGAGGACTCGGCCACCACCGTGTTCCAGATGGGGAAGATGGCGCTGGAGAGACCGATGAGGACGACTCCGATGGAGAGCATTGACCAAGACCCGGCGAAGATGAAGAGGAGGCCGGCCCCCAGGACCAGCACCTCTCGGGCTATGAGGAACTTCCTGCGGCCGTGGACGTCTGAGGCGCTCCCCACTATGGGCTGGATTGATATCCTCGTCAGGTCCGCGAGGCTCTCCAGGCCACCCAGGCTCCCCATGGGGACCCCCAGGCTCAGCACGAAGGGCTGCCAGATGACCCATCGCAGGTTGAACCCGGCACCCCTGAGAGCTGAAATGATGGATAGAGTGACGACGTTGCGCCTCTCCTCAAGCCAGCCCAGCACTCCCATGTCCGACACCCCGTGGTACCCATAGCATCACACTTTGAGATATTAAATTTTTCAGGGAAGTCTGACAAATGAAAGAACGTCGAGATAACCTAAGTAATAAAAAAAAGATAGGTCCTATTTCTCAAGGACCTTGAGGGTCTCCCTGCACCATGCCGGCATGTCCGGCGGGAACCGGCTCGTCACCAGATTACCGTCCACAACGATCTCCTGGTTCACGTAGTTGCCCCCGGCGTTCTTCACATCAGTGGAGACCGACCTGACGCACGTGAGCGTCCGTCCCCTCAATATGTCCGCCTCAACAAGGAGCTGGGCGGCGTGGCAGATGGCCGCGATGACCAGCCCCTTCTCGTCGGCGTCTTTAACCAGCTTGACTAAACCGGGCTTGGTGCGCATACGGTCTGGAGCCCAACCCCCGGGGACGATGACAGCCGCATACTCGTCCAAGTTTACAGCTTCAGGAGTAAGTGTCGACTTGATTGAGCCCCCTTTCTTGCCATGGTATACCTCATCGGCCTTGGGGCCGACTACCTCTACATCATAACCCGCCTCTTGGTAGCGATAGTAGGGGTAGAGGAGTTCAACATCCTCGAAGCCGTTCTCCACTAGGATAGCTATCTTCTCCAAATGTTCCACCGAGAGGACTCTCGGACGGGTTCATATCAAGGTTGTCCATCATACCGATTTTGTATTGATTTATGATTTCGCGCGTGGATCGTGGGTCCTGTGAGGCTGTTATATCTTTAGACGACCAGTATTGTCGCGTCGATCGTTATGGTTTGCGAGGGTGATATTGCAGAATTTGGAGATCTCTGGGCTCTGATGTACTGTGTGTTCGCGAGGGAGATGGTGGACAGCTTCGGGGAGGAGGGCGAGGAGGCCCTCGTCCGAGCCGTAAAGGCCTACGGGAGGGCCCGGGGGGTGAGGTTGAGGAAGAGGCATCA